>JBLMZU010000368.1:0-6335 GCA_050258995.1 Bacteroidota bacterium | reverse complement strand
TACTCCCTGGCCGAGCCGGTCACGGTCGTGATTTTGAACACCCACGAGGAGTTCTTTGCCTGGCAGTCGGAGGCGGATTACGCGGCGGGGCTGGCCTTCCCGGAAATATATTTGACGGTTCAAATGGTGGATGATCCGCAGGATTTCGACTGGCTGGACGATGTCGTTCCGCATGAGATCTCTCATCTTTACTTTGACAACCTGGTAACAAGGGTCTCGGGTGCGCCCTACTGGCTGGATGAAGGCATGGCAACCTATTCCGAATACTCGGACCATTCTTACGACTGGCAGGTGCTTCAAGAGGCTGCGAAGGCTGGTGCGCTGATCCCTTTGAATTCCCTGGATGGCCGCTTTGATGGCGACCCGGATAAAATCGATATTGCCTATGCTGAAAGTTTTTATGCTGTCCTGTATATGAAAGAGGCGTATGGGGAGGAGGCGATCCATCGTCTGCTCACGGAATTTCATGATAGTCAGAGCGCAGACACGGCATTCCAGCGGGCGTTCGGGAAAAGTCCGGAAGATTTTTACACTGCCTATGATGGATGGCTCGAAACCCGCCTCAAAACCCCACCTCCGGTATCAGAGTTTTCTCCCGCCGGGTCAACCGGCTCCCAGGCACCACAGGATCAAACCAATCCTGCCCAGCAGGTCATATTCTGTCTCATTCTGGCCGGCCTGGTTATAATGTTTTTGTTCCTTTACCGTTTAAGCATTCATCGCCAGAAATCACGAGCGAGAGCCAGCCGTAAAGGAAAGAAATAAGCGGGTGACCCGCGGCAGTTTTTTAAAGAATAGGTTATCGGTTGAAAAGATTATTTTGGATCGTCTGCATCCTGCTGGCTGCCTGCCAGCAGGGGAACATCCCAACTTCTGTCTCGCCATCTCCCACATTTGTCGCCACGATCCCCGCGGATACGCCGCTTCCGCCCCCTGCGACCATGGAAACCCCGACCAGCTTGCCGACCGTTCCAGCCTCCGTGGTCGAGCTGGACGGGGCGCAGGTCCAGCCCGGCTTTTCCCTTACTAAATACGCCGACCTGCCGCGTCCCACTGCCTTTGCATTCGACTCCCAGGGCCGGCTGTTTGTGACCTCCCAGGATGGGAATGTCTATGTACTGGCGGATACGGATCATGATGGCCGGGCCGAGACGTCCTCAAAATTTGCCTCCGGGTTTGAGTTCCCGTTGGGGATCGCCTTGCGCGAACCGGCCGGCGAGATCTATGTCTCATCCCAGGGGATCCTAACGGTGATGAAGGATGCCGATGGAGACGGTCGCGCGGACCCGGATGTGCGGATCCTCGCCGGAGATCTGCCCTACGGCCTGCACCAGAACGATAATATTGCCTTTGGCCCCGATGGCTGGCTGTATGTAGGCGTGGGCTCCACCTGTGATGCCTGTGAGAATACCAATCCGCTTTCTGCTTCGATCCTGCGCTTCAACGTGGACACCGGCGAAAGGCAGATTTTTGCCACGGGCATGCGCAATCCCTATGGGCTGGCGTTCGACCCGGTTACAGGCAGTCTCTTCGCCACCGACAACGGCCGCGACGACCTGGGCATGGATTCGCCCCATGAAGAGCTTAACCATATTGTCCAGGGAGGCGATTACGGCTATCCCAATTGCTGGAACGCCCAGGATCAACCGGGTTGTGAAAACACCATCCCTGCCGTTGCCTCCTTTGAAGCCCATTCCTCCGCCGATGGGACGGCCATCAATGGCGGCGGGAACTTTCCTGCCGAATACCGGGGCAATGTCTTTGTGTCCATCTTTGGATCGTGGCTAAAAAAGAGAGTGCAGACCGGGATCCAGAGGGTGAGATTGACGCCGAAGGGAGAGACGTACGGCGCAGAAACCGGTTGGTTCGTTCTCTTTCCACAGGGAGTCATGCCGCTGCCCCTGGCTTTTGGGCCTGACGGCGCACTGTATGTGGGGGACTATATTAACGATGTGATCTATCGGGTCTCGTACGGTTTCCCCTGATCGGCAGGTGGGATCAGCCTGGCATTTCTGCCATGCGTTCCACTTCCATCGTGGCGCCCAGTTTCGTAAAGATGGACAGCGCCTCCTTCCATAGCTGTGTCCCAAGCTCGCGCTGATTCCGGCCGAACTCATATCCTGCCCATTCCCGTAGCGTGCGGGCCCGTTCTCCTTCGATCTCCGCTTCGGTGAAGATCTCCACGCTTTTCGCATAACAGGCTTCCGGGGTATAGTCGACCGGTTTGTCCTGCCCGCGCTGCCATAGGGTGACCGGTTGGCCGCTCCGATGAGCGATCATGCCGAGAGTCCGCCAGGCCATGCCGATCGATTCGGGCGCCTTATCCTCCTCGCCGAGGGCAAGGGCCTGCCGGGCAGAATAGAAGGCCTCCTCGAAGTTTTCCAGTCCAAGCATTGCTTCGGCATGGTAACTGAATGCAATGGGCATGCACCAGGATCCCGTCACGCCTGCCAGTCGAATCGCCTGGCGCAGGTCTTCCCGGGCTGCTTCATACTCGCCGAGCGCCACCTGCTGGCCGCCGCGGTTGGTCAGATACAGGATTTCACCATCCCGGTTCCCGATCTCGCGCGAAATTTCGAGAGCATGCTGGTATCGAAGGAAGGCTGCCTGGTGATCGCCGATCGCATCGGCGATCGCTCCCAGGTTGTTGAGCAGGATCAGGTGCTGTTGTTTGTTGTTCAGCTCGTGGAAGATCTTGAGCGCCTCCTCCCAGTGACTTTGGGCCTGCTCATACTGGCCGAGGGCATAGTGGGCGGCACCGATCAGGTTCAGGCTGCGTCCCATTTCATTGAGGTTGTGTTCCCTGCGCGTGATCAAAAGAGCCTGTTCTGCCAGAGGGAAGACGGCCCGCGCTTCTCCAAGCCGGTAACGTGCTGAGCCCTGGGCCCAAAGTGCCCGCGCAATGGCCAGGGGCTCTCCCGCGCGCCGGGCCATTGCCTCTGCCTGGACGGCATGTTCCAGGGCGGCGCGATGTTCGCCTCGATAACTGAGCGAGGCCGCGATCCCCTGCAGGGCCTGGGATTGTTGTGTCGCGTCCTGGGAGCGATTTGCAAGCTCCAGCATGGCACGATAGATTTCCAGGGCCTCCGTGTAGCGCGCCTGCAGGTTCAGCACCTGCCCAAGCTGGGAATGGATCTCCAATTCCAAACGGACAACTGCAGGCGATGCATTCCTGGAGAGGAAGTCCAGGGCTTTTTGATAATAACGGATGGCCGCGTCGATCTCGTAGGTGACCTGGGCCTGGCTGCCCGCGGTTGCATACCAGGAGGCGGCTTTTTGAAATTCTCCGGCCAGCTCGAAATGCTCCCCCACACGGCCTGCATATTCGTTGATCCGCTCGCCGCTGATGTCGATGAGCCCTTCGGCCACCTGCTTGTGGTAGAGGGGGCGCAGCCTTAATAGGACGCTTTCATAAGTGACATTGTGCAGGATGGCGTTCTTGAAGATGAATTCCGGGATCTTGGAGGAAACGGCATCGCCATAGCCGAAGATCAATTCCTTGGCTCTCAGCGTCTGGAGGGCTTCCTCAGTGGGCATGGCGGCCTGCGCAGACAGCGTTTCAGGATTTGCCATATGCGCAACGACCTGTGTCCAGAATATACGGCCGACCACGGAAGCCTGCTGGAGCGTTTCGCGCGTACGGGGATGCAGATTGTCCAGGCGCGCTTGTAACAGGCCGGTGAGCGTTGCAGGGACGTTTAATTTGGATAGGCTGTCCATCTTCACCTGCCACTGGTCCTCGTCCCGCAGGATGACGCCCTGGTCGATCAGGACTTTGATCAGCTCCTCGACATAGAATGGACTGCCCTCTGCCTTTGCCACGATAAGATCGGTCAGCGCTTGAGGAACGACCGGAACCTTTTTCAGGATCTCCTCCACGAGCCGGCGGCAGTTCTCCTCGCCTAGTGGAGTGAGATCGATCCGCAAAGTTTGGGCCGCCCCCTTTCCCCAATCGGGCCTCTCCTCGAACAAAGTGGACCGGCTGAGGCCCACCATGAGAAGCGGGATGTTTGGCTGGATGCTCATCAAATAATCGAAGAAATCCAGGGAGCCGCTGTCCGCCCAGTGAAGATCCTCCAGCAGGATGACCGTCGACCGTTCTCGGGCAACATCCGCGAAGAATTGCGCCGCGTAATGAAAAGCAAGGTTTCGGATCTGGAGCGTGTCCCCCAGGATCCCCTTGAGATGTGGGCTTGTAGAATAATCGAAGCCGATCAGGTGCCCGATGAAATGAGCATAGCGGCTTGCTGTTTCCTGTTCCGCGATATGACTGAGAATGCCATACTCCAGCTTCCTGCGCGCCGCTGCGGCTCCATCCTGATCATCGATCCCGAAATTGGAGGAAAACAGATCTCGAAGCAGTGCAAAGGGGATTTGCGACATCTCCAGCGTCGCCCGCCCTTTGATCACATGCAAAGGATCCTCCTGTATGTTCAGTCGTTTGACAAACTCATACAGCAGCCGGGATTTACCGGTCCCCGCCTCCGCCACCACATGGACGAGGTGCACCTTGTTCTCGCGTGCGGTTGCCTCCAGGGCAGCCTGCAGCTGGGCCAGCTCCTGTTCGCGGCCGATCGTCCGGGTCTCGATGCCCTCCACGCCCCGGGCCGTCACCCGATAGGCTCGCGGCCGGATCCCACTGACCGTGTAAACCTGGATGGGCCGGCTTTGCCCTTTGACCCGGATCGGTTCCAGGACGTTCACATCAAAAATGCCGCGGACATGCTGGTAGGTGTCATGAGAGATCAGGATCCCGCCTGCCGGCGCTGCCGACTCCAGGCGGCTGGCAAGGTTAACTGTATTCCCAATGGCCGTATATTCGCCGATCGTGCCCACCGTGCCCAGCAGGGCAGGGCCGGTGTTGACCCCGATCCTTAAGTGGATATCCGGATTCTGTTGCCGGCTGGAGGAGGGACCGGTGAACTCCTCCTTCCATTTTTGTACCTCGGTCTGGATCTGCAAAGCTGCCCGGATGGCTCGCTCCGGATCGTCCTCCCGGGCGGTGGGCGTGCCGAACAGCGCCATGACCGCATCGCCGATGTGCTTGTCGATCCGGCCTCCATGGTCACGAATGGCCTGGTCGACCCGTGACCAGAGCGAATTGATGACCGAGCTGATGATTTCATGATCCATTGACTCTGCCATGGCCGTAAATCCGGATACATCCGCAAACAGGACGGTGATCAGTTTTCGCTCCTGGGGTGCAGGCAACGTAAACTCCACCTGTTCCAGGCGGGCCAGCTTTTCACGGATGGAGGCCAGGGAAAGATCTACAGTTTCATCCCCCAGAATATCTCTCCTTTCCTCTAGTATTTCAATCGCGCGGTGGAGTTTCTCGACCTTTTCGAAGCGGCTGTTTTTGTCTTTGGGGCTCATGCGGGCTATGGATTGCGATATTGTAACAAGCGTAACCTTTTCTAACCAATGAGGGTAAACTAATAATGTAAAATATGTCCAATTATCGATCTGTTTCTGCTTATCTGCAATGGGTAATTTTTATCATCACATTGAGAGATCATCCATCCCGGCCAGGCACGTAGAGAGCAGCAATTTGAAAACCCATAGATTGTGCAATGAGGAGCAATATGAAAAAAAGTATATTTTCACTCTTGATTGTGTTGATGCTGGTAACTCTCCTGGCCACGCCCGTTTCGGCGGGACCGGGCATTGGATTAAGCGGGGTTACATTCACACTCGGGTCTCTCATCGCGGAAGGGACACTCACTAAAATCGGCAATACGGACGTAAAGGTTCTGCTGCAAGCCGACGGCATCCCCGACATCACCTGTACGAACTATGGGAGCAATGATGTGCCCGGCCAGAGCTCACCGAAAGTTTCGGCGTCCGGCCAGCAACTGATCCCGGGTGATAGTACGGCGAAAAAGAACGGATGGAGTCCGTTCGGCGTGGAAACTGTCGATCCCACCACGATCGACTGGAAGGCCGGGGGCTGTCCCAACGCCAATTGGACGGCACGGATTGATTTTATACGCTGGACGCATGCAAAACTCAGTTTCTATGATAATGCAACAAATGGACTGTTGTTGACGAAGGACTATGCCTGTACGACAACACGCTACCCGGCTGCTGTCAGCTGCTCGCCGCTGCCGTAAATCTTCGCTAGAATAAACAACGTAGCGCATTCCCAATTTAATCCTTCGTTATTTTGTCAACCGATAAGCAGGGAAAGAGCCGACCCAATGTGCGGGTCGGCTCTTCTTTTTGGCCGTTACAGGCTCATCGCCAAAGATCGCTCACCACGGAGACACCCCACTTCCCGGCATCGCCCGCGCACCCTGCATCTTTCAGCGGGGGTAGATGGCAGGTGAGATACG
>JBLMZU010000367.1:0-7252 GCA_050258995.1 Bacteroidota bacterium | reverse complement strand
CATGCAAAGCGACGATCCCCGGTAAAAGGCCGTTTGCATCTGCCGGTTTCAGCACATAGGCATGAGTACGCGGCCCAAAACCCACCGACCAGGAAATTTCCTGCCCGATTACTCCATCCTTTTCCCACTCACACTCGCTCTTTATTTCCCCCGGGGTTTCATCCGTGTGACAAAACCCGAGGCATTCACGGATCAATGCCTGGGTGTGCGGACCAGGCAGCGCCATCGGGTAAAGCGATCGCTCTCGTTGCGCAGCAGCAACCCAATCGCTGAAACTGCCAAGGTGTCGATAATGATCTTGCATGGATTGATTCTCCTGAATTTATCGGTCGTTTGCTGGGATTATACAACCATCATTTACCGGCATCGTGAAGCTGGGCAGACAGTACGTCAGGCCCTGATACCTCAATTTGATGTAAAAAATACTTGACATAAAGTAAAGTTTGTATTACTATATGTAAGTATAGGCAGACATAGGAGGAAACCATGTCATTCCAGGAAAAAAATATCGCTGCATCTTTCGTGATCTTCACTCTGATTTTAGGGTTCTATTTAACCCGTGTATTTCAGATGATCCAGAATGAGAGTTTTAATCTCATTAACATGACCCACCTTTGGGCAACCGTCATCGTACTTGGGATCGTCGTGACGATCATCGGCACAATCCTGACGCATATTGGCTCCGGTATCATCGAGGCTATAAAAACACGGGAGGAACCTGTTATTGAAGATATCGAGGACGAGCGCGACCGGTTGATTGATTTGAGAGGGACAAAGGTCGCTTATTTTGTGGCCTCCATCGGGGTCTTTCTTTCAATGCTGACCTTTGTCTTCGGTCAGCCCCCGTTGGTGATGTTTTCCCTGCTCATCCTTTCCGGATTGGTTGCCCAGATCATTGGCGACATTTCAAGATTGGTACTTTACAGAAGGGGTGTCTAAGATGGCCAAATACCGGATCAATAATAACATTCGAAAACTGCGTTTTTTTCAAAACGAGATGACCCAGCAGCAGCTGGCCGATAAAGTAGGCGTCACACGACAGACCATCATTGCCATGGAACAGGGAAAGTATTCCCCCTCCCTGGAGCTGGCCTTTCGGGTTGCACTCGCATTCGGTGTCCCGCTGGGCGAGGTCTTCTCTTACGACCCTGAAGCTGAATCCAATTGAGCAATCCAAAACAATGAGATTCATTCATAAGCATTCGGAGAAAAATGAAAGCAATCGTATACACGGAATATGGAACACCCGATGTTCTTCAGATCAAAGAAGTGGCAAAACCTGCTCCCGGCGACAATGAAATATTGGTCAGAGTACATGCCACATCTGTAAACATCGGAGACCTCTGGGCACGAAATTTCAAGCAGATCACGCCTTCCAGGTTTTCAATGCCTTTCCCCCTCTGGCTTCCCGCAAAAATGTACTTTGGGTTCACGAAACCAAGGGTACATATTCTGGGAAGTGAGTTCGCCGGGGAAGTGGAAGCAGCCGGCAGGCATGTAAAGCGGTTCAAGCCAGGCGACCAGGTTTTCGGATACCGTGGCCAGAGTATGGGGGCATATGCCGAATATTTATGTATTCCTGAAGACGGGCTTGTGGCATTAAAACCGGCCAACATGACCTATGAGGAAGCTGCCGCTGTTCCTTATGGAACGCTGACTGCCTTGAGCTTGCTGCGAAAGGCAAATGTTCAGCCTGGACAAAAAGTACTTATCCATGGCGCCTCGGGGAGTATCGGTGCGGCAGCGGTCCAGCTCGCCAAATGTTTTGAAGCACAGGTCACCGGCGTATGCGGCACCCCAAGATTGGAATTAGTACGAGCTCTGGGAGCGGATCAGGTCATCGACTACACCAGGGAGGATTTCACCAAAAATGGAGAAACCTACGATCTTATTTTTGACATACTGGGCAAGAGCTCGTTTTCGAAATGCCAAAGCTCTCTCAAACCGAACGGAATCTATCTTTTGGCCAGCTTCAAGACCAAACAGCTATTTCAAATGTTGCGGACTTCCAAGGCATCCGGCAAAAAAGTGATCTGTGCGTTGTCCTCTGAAAATCCGAAGGACCTGACTTTCATCAAGGAGCTTGTGGAGGCCGGAAAAATAAAATCGATCCTGGATAGATGCTACCCCCTGGAACAGACGGCCGAAGCTCATCGCTATGTTGAAAAAGGCTGCAGGACGGAAAGCGTAATGATCAGCGTGGGGAATCGCAGCGAAAAGGAGGAATTGTAAAATGAACAGAACCCCAAAAAACATCCGTGGGGCAGATGGAAGGACTGCAATCCTGGTGGGCGCGTTATTGATTATCGGGACGGTGAGCGGTGCTCTGAGCGTTGCCCTTGCAGGATCCATTTTGAGCGATCCAAATTATCTTTCCAGATTTTCTGAAAATCAAAACCAAATCATCATGGGAGCACTCTTTGTATTAATGATGGGTCTGGCCCTTGCCATGGTTCCGGTGATGTTATTTCCCATCTTTAGAAAATACAATGAGGCTTTAGCCATGGGGGCTGTTGTTTTCAGAGGAGCGCTGGAAGCCGCCCTCTATATTGCAATCGTCATCAGCTGGTTATTCCTGTTGACAATCAGTCAGCAATACGTAAAAGCAGGATCTGTGGACGCTTCCCAATTTCTAGCCCTGGGCGCGTTGCTATTAAAATCCAGCAACCAGATCGGTGCCATTCTGGACATCGTTTTCAGCCTGGGTGCCCTGATGATCTATTACTTGTTCTACAAATCAAAACTCATTCCTGGATGGTTGTCCGTTTGGGGACTCGTGGGAGCCATGTTGTATTTGGTCTCAGGTTTGTTCGCCCTGTTCAGTGTGGATTTTGGTATCCTGGAGGCGCCGCTGGCCTTGCAGGAAATGGTCCTGGCGATATGGCTGATCGTGAAGGGATTCAATTCATCTCCAGTCATTAACAACGCCGAGTCGATCCAGATGGCCATAAGCCCGGCTTAAATGGTTGCATCTAAAACCCATGACCTTTCCTGGCTTATCACGGAACCTGCCTTGCAATATCTGCGTCCACAGCGCCGGTGATCAATTTGTCGGAAGAAATAAGTTGAAGACGCAATCGTTATCTCATGTGGTGGTATCATCATTCTATGACCACAGCCACCGCTCAAGCCTCGCCTAACATCGCATTCACTACATTTACACTGGCAACACTCGATTGAGCTGACGGCAAGGTTCGTTTTGGGATAGAAAACATAACTGGCGGGGGCCTTTTTCCAGGAAAAACCTGGGCAATTCAGATCTTCTAAGACCCAAAAAGGACTTTTACATTGATCACGCTTGTCCTCGTGAGAAATCAATTGTTGAAAAACTCCTTTAATTAGAGTAAAGTGGATTCAAACCACTTCATCCGATTGAGCCTTACAGGAGAAACGGCATGTCATCTCCTCCGACTGGTACCGTCACCTTTCTTTTCACTGACATTGAAGGTAGTACCAAACTCGCACAGGAACATCGCGATGTCTGGGAATCATTGCGCACCCGCCATCATGCCATTCTGCAGCATGCCATGCAGGCTCATGATGGTCATATTTTTCAAATTGTAGGTGATGAATTCTGTGTCGCATTCCACACTGCCATAGACGCAGTCCGTGCTGCTGCAGACGCCCAGCGAACTTTGTTTGCAGAGCCTTGGGAGCCCGTGCCAATCAAAGTGCGGATGGGGATCCATTCCGGAACAGCAAGGATCGGTGACCTCGTGGACCAATCCGGAGATTACACCGGGTATATTGCTCTGGCACGGGTGAGTAGATTGATGTCAGTTGGGCATGGGGGACAGGTGCTGGTTTCACTGGCGACCGAGGAGCTTGTCCGGGATGAGTTGCCTAGGGAGATCAGCCTTCGCGACATGGGGACACAACGTTTGAAGGATCTGATCCACCCTGAACAAATCTTTCAACTTATCATCCCCGGCCTGCCTACAGATTTTCCTCCGCTCAAAACATTGGATACTTTTCATCACAACCTCCCCATCCAGTTAACGACATTCATCGGGCGGGAGAAGGAATTGACCGAGATCAGGCAGGCTGTTATGGAACATCGCCTTGTCACACTGACCGGTGCGGGCGGTACAGGCAAAACTCGGCTTTCATTGCATGTTGCAGCCGATCTACTGGATAGCTTCTCAGATGGCGTCTGGTTTGTTGAACTCGCTTCCCTGACAAATCCTGAACTTATTTCACAAACCATTCTTTCTTCTTTTGGGATTGGGGATCAATCCGGTTTGACCTCCCTGCAATTGCTCACTGATTATGTACACGCTAGGAAACTTCTTCTCGTGCTGGATAACTGCGAGCATCTCATTGCAGAGGTTGCCCAATTGGTGACGACCTTGTTGACCGGCGCAGAAAATCTGAAAATCCTGGCGACCAGCCGCGAGGCATTGGGTGTCAGTGGGGAATTGAACTGGTATGTGCCTTCATTATCCCTGCCCGATATCCAGCAAATGCCTCCCCTGGAAGGGCTTTCTCAATATGAAGCAGTGAGACTATTCATTGACCGCGCCATTCTCGCGCAAGCCCATTTCACTGTGACGAGGGACAACGCACCTGCCATTGCCCAGATCTGTTACCGGCTCGACGGCATCCCTCTGGCAATCGAGCTGGCAGCTGCGCGGGTAAAAGCATTGGATGTGAAACAGATTTCGCAGCGACTCGATGATCGATTTAGTCTGTTGACGGGTGGGGTCCGCACATCTTTACCACGTCACCAGACCCTGCGTGCCACGATTGACTGGAGCTACAACTTGCTTTCCGAAAATGAAAAGCTTCTCCTTTGCCGACTGTCGGTTTTCGTAGGCGGTTGGGATCTGGAAGCGGCAGAGCAGGTCTGTGCAGGAAGCAATGATATTTCTTCGAGTGACGTGCTGGATCTGCTAACACATGTCGTCGATAAATCTTTAGTCATCCTAGAGGGGTCTCGGTATCGAATGCTGGAAACCACGCGCCAATATGCATGCGAGAAGTTGTTGGATTTGGAGGAAGGCCAAATGTTGCGTAAGCAGCATTTAGCTTATTTCCTGGATCTTGCTGGGAAGGTGGAACAAGAGATTCGTGGGCCAAATCAAGTTTATTGGATGGACCGGATCAAAATGGACAACGATAATATTCGTGCCGCGCTTGATTGGTGTTTCTCGGAAGAAAATACAGAGGCTGCCCTTTGTCTACTTGGCGCGTGGGCACGGACCGGCCGCCATACTTTTAGCGAGATACAAAGTTGGTTTGTCAGGATAAAAGCCCTACCCGATATCAGGGATCATCCCGCGCTATATGCCAGGCTGCTTAATTATTTAGGACAAAGAATCTTCCTCAGAGGGGATTGGCGCTATGGAGTATCTCTTATTGAAGAGAGCCAGGCTCTTTGGCTGAAGTTAGGCGCTAAAGGCGAGTTAGGACTGGCGGAGGCGTTGGACATTTTAGGCGAAATGCGACATGGTGATAAAACATCCCAATCATTTTTCGAGCAAAGCCTTAAAATTTATCAAAAGCACGGAAATGATTGGGGCATAGGCCGAGTCTTATTTGGTCTAGGACATCAGGCGATATGGGACAGCGATTACGCGGAAGCCCAAAAACAGTTTATGAAAAGCCTTACCAAGTTTGAAGAACTGGGTGACCAAATTGAAGCAGCGAATGTACTCAATAGCCTGGGAGAATTAGCACGGCTTCAAGACAATTATGAGCAGGCAGGCAAATATTACCAACAAGTTATAACAATGCAGCGGGAAGTTCTTCACCGTGGGGTTTCAGGTTGCTTGTTTAACTTTGCATGGGTATCCCTTCATTCAGGTGAGTATCACAAAGCGAAAGCATTCCTCGATGAAAGTTTTAGGTTGTGTAACAAGGATGGCGACAAATTTGGCACGATATGTTGCCTGCTGGGATTTGCAGGCGTTCTTGGCATGTCTGGGCAGCCTAAACGATCTGCTCGGCTCTTTGGCGCAGTTGAACAATTACTTAAAGCAAGCAGCACGACACTGGATCTTTCCGATCAGAAGGAGTTCGATTACGGCGTCGCGGCTGTACGAAAGCAACTCGATGAAGGCACATTCGCAGCAGCATGGACTGATGGCCGAGAAATGACCCTGGAGCAGGCAATTGAATTAGCATCAAAGGAAACTGATGAATAAATTCATGATATGGCTTCGGTAGTCAGCACAAAATCATCGTTCACTATAGAGAGATCGAAAGCTCAACGAAACTTATTCAACAACATCCTGGCGCAACGCGCACTCTCATGTTAGCACGACAAAATGAGATTTAAGACTCAGTAGTGGTATCATCATCACATGACCACAGCCACCGCCCAAGCCTCGCCTAACATCGCCTTCACCAAGTTGGTGCAATGGAACACAGATTGCCGTAACTGCAAGGCTGGTGCTTCCAGGAAATAAAGGCATCAGACCGAAATCAAAAGCAAATCTGCCATGGCGAGGGGGGTACAGTTAAGAGGCAGATAATTTCAGCATAGCACCATCGAGAAAGCAGTTATACTTGCAAGGCAAGTCGTTAACAAACACCCACACAAACCGGGAACCGGTTTTTCCAAGATTCAGATGACAACCAGTAATAGTCTAGAACCAGAGTTCTCCACAACAGACGTGGAATTGTTGCCCGTCCCCAACTCATTGATCACAAGTATCAGCCAGGGAGTTTTCGCCAGCCGCGAACTGTATAATCTGCGCCTACTGGCAGAACACGCTCTGCTCGTTAGTGGATTCGATGAACTAATTTCGCTGAGCCAGCTTCAGTTTTCACCATTCGATTATCAGTTGCGCGCCGCACAAACGATGCTGCGCCGTTTTCGCGGACGCGGGATGTTCTGCGACGAGGTCGGTCTGGGCAAGACGATCGAAGCAGGGTTGGTGATCAAGGAATACCTGGCGCGCAATGTAGTCCAGCGGGTCATGGTCGTGACACCCGCCGCGCTGGTGGAGCAATGGCGGGAGGAGCTATCAGCCAAGTTTGGCCTGCCTGGCTTTGTCACCACCAGCGATCCCGAGTTTCGCGCCGCCGGTGCGGAGGCCTGGGAGCGTTTTCCCCTGCTGATCGTCTCTCTCGCCACCGCCCGCCGCGCCGAACATCGGGCCCGCCTGGCCGAGTTGCATCATGACCTGATCGTGGTGGACGAAGCGCACCATCTCAAGAATCGGAACAGCGCCTCCTGGAAGTTCATCAACGGGCTGCAGCGCAAATATATCCTCCTGCTCACCGCCACCCCTGTGGAAAACAACCT
>JBLMZU010000366.1:0-8531 GCA_050258995.1 Bacteroidota bacterium | reverse complement strand
TTTTTTGCACCATGTGTAGACAGTAAGACGTTCTTTGGTCGAAGCATGGATGCAGAGCGCGGGCAATGGAGCGGAAGTCGGCATTCGCGGGCATGCTCGCATCACACGGCTGAGGCCGGTCCGGTCATATTGATTCAACCAAAAGGCAGCAGGATACTACCATGTCAACCGTAAGAGAAAACCTGTCAGAAGAATTGATCGATATCGGGGGCTATCGTCTTTGCCTTCAATGTGCGGGAGAGGGAAAGCCGACGGTCGTCATCGACGCAGGAAGCGGCGAAGGGCGGAAGGAATACCAATGGCTGCAGTCACAAGTCGCCGCGTTCACGCGTGTCTGCACCTTTGACCGCGCCGGCTTGGGCAGGAGTGATAAGGGACCGAAACCGCGCACCAGCCAGCAGATGGTCAACGAGCTGCACGCGCTGTTGAGCAACGCTCACGTCGATCCACCGTATGTGCTCGTTGGACATTCGATCAGTGGACTCAATGCACGATTATATGCGGCGGAATATCCCCATGAGGTAGTGGGCATCGTGCTCCTTGACCCGACGCCTCCGGACATCCTGCCGCGGCTCGACTCTGTCTGGGGAAAAGCCAGAACGAAAATTTTGTGGACCCTGCAGGTTGCCATGGCTGGTGAAGGGAGGAGCAAACAGAATTTTGCCACCGATTTTGAGCAGGTTACGGCGGCTAAACTCCCCGATGTTCCATTGGTCGTCATATCTGCGGGCCAGCCTTTACCATTGCCGGGGTTCCTCAATTCCCTGCTTCCCAGTGCGACGCTGAACGGAGTTATGCAGGAGGGCGGCGCGGCCCTGGCGAAAGCCTCAGGCAAAGGAGAACATCTCATCGCGGAAAAGAGCAATCACATCACACTACGCCAGGACGATTTCGTGGTGGCCGCGATTCAGCGTGTGGTACAAACAGCGCGATAATCTGAAACAGGGCGGTTTGCCGTTGGGCCGTCATTATGCTCATCCATGGGCAAACAGGAAAGCGAGCAAATTTAATGAGCAACCCGGATTTGAACGAACGTCTTAATGAATATCTTGCTAAAACAACACCAGGGATTCAATATATTGTCACAAACGACCACAACACGCTCTTTGAATTTGCGGACGGTTGGGCGGACATTCAAAGGAAAATAAAGATGAAGCCGGGCACTACGCTGATGGCTTACTCAATGACAAAAACATTCACGGCGCTGGCACTTCTCCAATTAGCCGGGCAGAAAAGAATAGATCTGGATCACCCAATCAGGAAGTATTTGCCAAATTGCCCTTATCCTGGAGATATCACCATTCGACAGGCGATTTGCCATACCGCAGGCATTCCAAACCCGATTCCCTTGAAATGGGTTCATTCTGCTGAAACGCATGATACGTTTGATGAACATCTGGCA
Organism: Bacteroidota bacterium; assembly: GCA_050258995.1. Lineage (GTDB taxonomy): Bacteria > Chloroflexota > Anaerolineae > Anaerolineales > Villigracilaceae > Defluviilinea. The sequence continues at coordinate 7,129 of JBLMZU010000366.1, read as the reverse complement.
TTGGCGAAAATTTTGGAAAAGCACCCTGAAAATTCATCCAAGCCAGGGACTAAATTCGCCTACTCCAATATTGGATATTGGTTGCTTGGAATGATCGTTGAAGAGGTCACAAAGCAGTCCTTTACCGGCTATGTGAACAATCAAATCATTAAATCACTCAATCTATCCTCACAGGAATTGGGGTTTCAGATTTCCGACTTTGCAAACCACGCCAAGGGCTATCTTGGAAAATATTCAATCATGAATCTGGCGAGAAATTTGATTACCGATAAGGAGATCTGGGGAGGATATGAAGGGAATTGGCATCTGATCAGGAATTTTTACGTGAATGGGGCGGCATTTGGCGGATTGGTTGGAAGTGCCAGAGCGTTTATTCGCTTTTTGCAGGACCAATTGAGAGAAAGTTCCAGACTGTTGGACCCGGCATCCAGGGAATTGTTCTACACACAGCAGCAGACGAGCTCTGGCGTCATGATTGCAATGACTCTTGGATGGCATATTGGAAGTCTAAAAGGAATGAAATACTTTTTCAAAGAAGGGGGCGGCGGTGGATTTCATAGTGAGATGAGAATTTACCCCACAATGAAATTGGCATCTGTGATCATGGTTAATAGTACCGAGTTCAATTCCAACAATTCCCTGAGCGTACTCGATGAGGCATTCTTTAAATCCTCCTCGCTCATCAAATAAATATTTCTGACCTCTTGCTGTCCAGCAAAGCCCCGCCGTGCGGGATACCTTATAGGCACGACCCTGGCGCTGTCCCTCAGGGGGTGTGTGCCTGTGACCTGCGGTTCGGCCCTTCGGCCGGCGAGAGCAGCCGCTACGAAGGAGAAGGATAGTCACATGATCATCGGCCTTTTCTTTTGGATCGTTCTCTATCTTTGATTTCCCTGGCGTTGCATCGTCCAGGTGGTACAAATCGTTGGGCGGCTCAGCGTTATCACGAAATCCAAAGAGGTGAATTTGATTACTTCAGCAACCCTTCAGAAACGACAAGACTTGATGGTTTTCATTACGCATGAACTTGTGTCCGAACCAGCGGTACAGGCTGTTGTTGGGATTGGCAGCCTGGCCAGTGGGTTCGCCCGGCCAGATTCTGATATTGACGCCATCGTCTTCTTTGATCCGATTGACTGGTATATCACCCCAGCTGAATTCCAATGGTCTGATACGGAACACACATTTCATAGCATCTTCAGCCCGGTGCCTGCAACAAAAAAATGGATGCAATTTGATTTTACGCGTCTCAATCTCGCCCAATGGGCTGATTCATCCTTTGACTGGCCGGAGGGACGATGTGCAGAACTTCGTGAGGGCTGGCTGGCTTTTGATCGATCCGGGCAGGTTGCCAGGTTGATAGAGAAACGCACGACATATACAAATGCCATCCGAATAGCCAGGCTGGATGAGGCGATCACATGGATGGATCAGCATTTATCTGATAATGGGCCACAGGTTTCGTTGGGATAGCCTGGGTCCGGTTATCGCATATGACCGACTGCAGGCTGCGTATGAGTATTTGGTGCAAGATCTATTTGCCTATAACCGTTGCTGGCGTCCCTGGCGAAACCGGGAGATGTCCTCTTTACTGGCATTGCCGTGGTTGCCGGAAAATTTTACTGATCGAGTTCTTGGAGCATTGGGAACGTCATCACCTGATTATGCCGGATATATGAGCCGGGTTGATTGTCTGCGAGGTCTCTTCCAGAACATCACTGAGCGGCTTGTCAGTGATGGTGAGTACAAAGAGGATGTGATTGGCGAAGCATTTATCCGTAGCCATGATGAACCCGGACGTGCCTGGAATATGGACGAGTGGAATAGGAAGCATGCAGAGCGGCACGGATCAGAATAAGTCTGCATATTCATAGCTGGCCTGGCTGAAACATAAGCCGCCCAACAAAGCCCAGGCATTGCGTGGGCGCGTTTTTAAGATTGGTCTGGAACGATGGCAAGCCGCCTGCGGCGGTCTGTTTACTACTCCGATTTTCCCCAGGCGTCTACCGAAAGGGCAGGCCGTTGAGCATCAATACCTGGACACAGTTTCCAGTGGGTGATTACATCCCTGTCTCAAATGGATGCCGGCAGGTGTTTCTTAAGCAGCCACTATACGTGTCGCATGAGATTTACGGACAAGCAGAGCATGGAATGAAACTTAAGACATCAAAAACTCAACAGCTCATTATGTTCTTTATTTTAGCCTTTGCCATCGGCTGGCTGGCATTTATCCCTATTTTTCTATACCACGCCTCTCCTACACCGGGCGCATTCATATTTCTTTTTAGTCCCGCCCTTGCCGCTCTGATTACAGCCGCTCTGACAAATGGCATCACAGGTGTAAAAGAAGTCCTCGGGCGTTATTTGATATGGAAATTCCATGTCAAGTGGTATCTACTGGCTTTTCTCCTGCTTCCTGCCATTTTTCTCGCCGCAGGAGTCATTTCGTTTAGAAACAACCTTTCATCTTTATGGATCGGTAGCTCGTGGTATTTTCTGATCGCCAGTTTCGCTTTCCTGATGATTATCAATTCAGGAGAGGAGATTGGCTGGCGTGGTTTTGCCCTCTCTCGATTACAAAGCGTTATTAAAAATCCGCTTGTAGCAAGTATTGTCCTCGGTGTAATCTGGGGACTTTGGCACTTGCCTCTGTATCTGGATCCAAAACAATCAAGTTTTCCGCTGCTTCTTTTCCTGCTCTTTATCATAGGTATTTCAATTATCTACTCTGTCCTGTTTAACAACACACGGGGCAGCCTGCTGATGGCAGTCATCTTGCATGCCAGTACCGACATTGCACCCAGGTTTATGCAAATTGCCAATTTCACCCCTGTTTCATGGTCAATCATCGTTTTGCTTACCTGGATTTCCGCCATGGCCTTATATTATGCGAGGCGAAATCAGACAATCGTACTTGAACCAGATCGACAGAAGTGAAGTTTGTGGAAGCTCGACAATGATCATCTGCCGTCATTTCAGGGTGCAGCCCGGCAACGTACATGATCTGACTGGCAACTCAGGCAGCAGGAAGACCATTTGTAACCGATGCGTGATGGAAGGAACTTTTTGCGATCCGCTTTGCTGCGTTCGCTCTTTCGTTGCTTGAGGGTCTGATACCAGCCAATCAATTTTTGAAATAGTGTCCCTGTTCGAGATCCGCGATCAGCGTGGGGTGAACTGGCTGCCATCCCAGGAACTCCCGGGTCTGTGCACTGGATGCGGGAATCATGCCCGTGATATCGAACGCCGCCAGGGCGCCGAGAAAGCCGAAGTGGGCGTCTGCTGCCTCCCGTGCAATGCTGACCACGGGAAGATTCAGCTGCCTGCCGATGACCTCGGCGATGTCACGGAATGGCACTCCCTCCTCGGCGCGACCGATTAGATGTGAACCGGCCGGCGCCTTTTCCAAGGCGAGACGATACAGGTTGGCCGCATCCAGCCGGTGCACAGCCGGCCAGCGGTTGGATCCGTCTCCTACATAGGCAGAGATACCCTTTTGACGGGCGATGCTGATCAGGGCTGGCACGAAGCCGTGGTCCCCCTCCCCGTGTACACTCGGTGCAAGGCTGGCGATCGATGTGCGCACACCAGACAAAGCCAACACTGCTTTTTCCGATTCCTCCCCGTTCCTGTGATTGGTGATGACGAATGAACTGCCGGAACCCTCGAGCGCCGCTCCCATCGTCTCGACGGCGCGCAGATCGATCTTAAGCGAGCTGGCAAAATTGGCGAGTCCCTGCTCATGCTGGAACGCCAGGTGGATGACGCCGTCTGCAGCCGCGGCGCCGCTGCGGAGGCTGTCAGGATCTTCAAGGGTACCGGCATGCACCGCGGCACCCAGCTTATTCAGCATCTCGCCGCCCCTGCTCGAGCGGGTAAGGCCAACGACCTGATGGCCGGCATTGATCAGCTCACGGACAACGGCCGAACCGATAAAACCTGTTGCGCCTGTGACAAAAACCTGCATTTTTACTGCCTCCGTATAAGGTTGAACTTCTCGAATAATTGCAGTATAAACCATGGAGTTAACTCTAATGCAAGCCCTTTCTGGGCAGAGAGCATGCAGTGCAGGCCGCTGGTACGCTTGTATTCCCATCAAGATGGAACCATCGTATGATCTGTTGTTTTACATTCATGCCTCAATACATCCCTTCCAGGCAATAGGTGAATTCCGTGAACTCCCTCCAGCGTGTACAAAATATACTTTCCGGCAAACCGGTCGACCGTACACCCAACTTCGATATTTTCATGATCAGAGCGGTACGTCATCTTGGCGCACCTTTATCGAAATATTATCTCGATTATCGCGTGCTGTGCGAAGCTAACATGGCTGCCTTGCGGGATTTTGAATTGGACATCGTGCAAGCGATTTCCGACCCCTACCGTGAGGCCTGCGATATGGGCCTCGAAGTGGAATTTCCCTTTGACAAAATGCCCATGCACAGAAGCCTGCTGATTCATGAGCCTGAAGATATTGACAAAATCAGCTTTCCCGTGCAAAACTTTGGTCCTCGCATGACGGACCGGTTGGAAAGCATTCGAGCCATGCGGGAGCAGGTGGGCGATGAAGTTCCTGTGATGGGCTGGGTCGAAGGGGCATTTGCAGAAGCTGCCGATTTGCGCGGCATGACACAAATCATGAAGGACCTGTCCCAGCGCCCAGGCTGGCTGAAGGAACTCCTTGAAAAATGTGCGGAAGTCGCCATTGCGTTTGCTTGTGCTCAAGTGGACGCTGGAGCGCACATGATTGGGCTGGGGGATGCAGCCGCCTCGCTGATTTCACCTCGCATGTATCGCGAATTTGCCCTGCCGTACCAACAGCGAATCTTTGAGGCCGTGAAGGCAAAAGGCGGCATTCCTCGCCTGCATATGTGCGGGAAAACCGTTCACATCCATCAGGACATGGCACAAAGCGGTGCGCAGATCATCGATGTCGATTGGATGAACGACCTGAAAAAGGCGTCTGAAGCGCTGGATGGCCTGGTGGTATGCGGAAACCTCGACCCGGTTTCCATCTTTTTACAGGGCACTCCCGAAGATGTAACTCGCGGCGTGTTCGCCAATGCGGAAGCAGGAGGAGTGCGCTGGATTTCAGCCGGAGGTTGTGAGATCCCGGATGAGACGCCCATCGAAAATCTCAGGGCACAGAGTCAGGCATTGCACGATTTGGGGGCAGGGACGTGACAAAACCCTACGGCAAAATCTCAATCAAGCCGCAAGCCTATCAATGGCTGCGCTTTGGGGAGATCAAGCCTGCAGGCTGGATGCGCCTCCAGATGCAGCGCGACCTGGAGCGGGGTTTCCTGGGACACCTGGATGAGCTCGTTCCCGAGCTCATCCAAAAGGATCAAATCTATGGCCCAGACCGCCTGACCAAAGCCGCGCGAACGAAGGATTTGGGCGTGATCTCCAAAGAGACCGAGTGGGAAGTCCAGTTCCTGTGGTGGAACAGTGAAACCCAATCCAACTGGCGGGATGGTTTTGTGCGAACCGCTATTCTATTGGAGAACCCTGAGTACTTTGACAAAGCCCGCCACTATATCGAGCAAATTCTCGCCACACAGGATGCGGATGGTTATCTCGGCATCTATGCGCCCGACCTGCGCTTTCACTTCGATGGTGAAAACGGAGAGTTATGGGCACAGGCTTCCCTGTTTCGTGTTTTGCTTGGCTACTACGAAGCAACCGGCGAGACACGGGTACTGGAAGCGGTGACCAGGGCCGTGCAAGTCACGATGCAGGCATATCCACCGGGACGGTCGCACCCATTCACAGTCAGGAATGATTACGCCGGTGTGTGTCACGGATTGGTTTTTACAGATGTGCTTGACAGGCTTTACCAGCTCACCAGCCAGGAGAAATACCTGGAGTATGCCCTCTGGCTTTACGCGGAATACAGCGAAGCCAATCTTAGCGCGGGCGATGTGCGTTACATCTACCTGGCCGATCCAGGTTATCGTTTCCTTGCACACGGCGTTCACACCTACGAGCATCTGCGTTCCCTGCTGACCGCTGTATATGCTTCCGGCAATCCCTACCTTGAAGACGCGTTAACGGCGTATCTTGAGAAGCTGGATCTTTGCCTGACCCCCAGCGGCGCACCGATCGGCGACGAGATGATCGCCGGCAGGACCGCGGACGCTTCGGAAACCGGCTACGAATACTGTTCCCTCCACGAGCTGCTTGATTCCTATTCGCATCTGCTGCAAAAAACGGGCGATCTGAAGTGGGGAGATCGTATTGAATGGCTGTTGTTCAATGCCGGGCAGGGAGCACGCCACCCAAACAGGAGCGCCATTGCTTACCTGAAAACCGATAATTCCTATTCCATGACAGGTCCCCTCCGTCCGGACGACATGGTGGATTCCCAGAATCCACAAACCCGCTATAAATACTCCCCCGTCCACCAGGATGTGGCGGTCTGTTGCGTCCCCAATGCCGGGCGGATCTATCCCTACTATGTGAAGTCCATGTGGCTGCGCACCCCCAATGGACTTTTGGCCGCGCTCTACGGGGCATGCGAACTCAACACCCAGGTCAATGGCGCGGCGGTACGCATCACCGAACAGACCAACTACCCTTTTGACCTGGTAATATCCTTCTCAATCCATGTCTCCCAGCCTGTCGAATTCGAACTTGCTTTTCGCAAGCCTGCCTGGGCAGACGGGTTTCAGGTACAAACGGGGAGTGCATGGTGTGAAGATGGCGGGACCATAAAGATCCATAAACTGTGGCAATCCGGGGAAGAAATTATTTTACGCTTCCAGGCAGAAGTCAAAACCAATGAGTTTCGCATTGATGAGTACTTCCTCAGTTATGGTCCACTCGTCTTTGCTCTTCCCTTGAAAGGCCATGTCAGTGAGGGTAAAAACTACTCGCTGGAAGACTTCCATGATTTATATTATTCGATGGAAGATGCTTCACCTCCTGAGCTGCTTTCGACCCTGGGAAAAGGTCTTACCCTGGAACAACGGTCATTTAACGCGGAAAACCCCTGGGAAACCGCGATTGCCCTCACACAGACAAACTCCTCCATCCGGCTGCTTCCCCTGGGAGGAACGATCTTACGCCAGACCACTTTTCGCCACTCCCAAAAAGATGAAGGATTTTTCCCCGAATAAGCTGAACA
>JBLMZU010000365.1:0-4033 GCA_050258995.1 Bacteroidota bacterium | reverse complement strand
GTCAGCTCAGGCATGTTTTGTGTGTAGCGCTAGTAATGGATCTGCACGAGCGTGCCATAACCGCGATTGGTATAGCGGCCGATCTCATGCTTGGGAAGCGCCCAGCGGAACAGCCACTTTGCTTCCTCGGTGCGCATGTTGATACAACCGTGGCTCATCGGCGTGCCAAAGTTCTCGTGCCAGTAGGTGCCGTGGAATGCATGTCCCTGGGTGGTGAAGAAACAGGTCCAGGGGACACCGGGCAGCTCGTAATCTTCCATGTCGGCAAAGAGGTTGCCGTTGCCCATGTGCTTGGCGGGATCCTTTTCCATGATGCGGAATTCGCCCTGGGGTGTCTTGGTGGAGAGGCCGTCCTTGCCGCGCGGACCGTTGAAAAGCCCGGAAGAGATGGTCGTCTTGAGCACTTCCTTGTCATACTCGTAAGCGGCAAGGGTCTGCATGGTCAGGTTCACTTCGATGCGCTTTTTCTCAAGTGGGATCTCAGGCGTGATCGGCGCAAGCTCTTCATTCGTGATGGGACGGACATGCAGCGGGTTGACATGATAAAGCCCTGCCAGATCATCGTTGATGCGATACCAGGGCTGGCCGTTGGGTCCCTCCTCGATCGCCTCGACCAGGTGGACGGATCCGTAATACAACCGGAATCCCAGCTTCTGCCAGCCATAGGTTTTACTGGTCCGCCACGGCTCTGTGAAGGGAACAGTCACCTCGACGGGCCGCTTCAAGCCTTCATCCAGGTTCAGCGATTTCATGGTTTCGTTGTAAAGGACCTTTACCCGCTGAAGATGTGCACGGTGGATGTAACCTCCCCATACGCGGTACCAAACCGGATTGTTGACCGGTTCATCAGCGGTCACTTCCTCGTAGACGCGCAGCAGCTCATCCCGAAACCAGGTCGAGACGATGGAGCTCTTGTCGGTCGGCCGGCTGTACACGCTGACCGTCTTAATGGCTATCCGCACAAGGTCGCTGTCATCAAAATTGATAAATGAATCAAAAGATGGAGAAAAAGCGAGGGAGCTGAGGCCCAGCCCACCCAGCTTGAGAAAGTCGCGTCGGGAGAGTGATGTCATGGTGGCAAAATTTTAACCGAAAATGTAGGTTTTCGAGAAACTCTCATTAACCTTTCAGATACAATTTAAACAGAACTGCCCTCCAGGGTTTGGAGGGCAGTCGAATTTTCTAGGTTGTCAATCAGGATACGACCGCATCCGGGATCATATCCTTAAGCAGGATCTCGAGGGCCATCGAATGAGCGCAACGCTGGTGAGTAATGAAGAATTCACAGTCACAATTGTAGGTACCATTCTCAAAGCTCACATGGTGATTGTTATTATCGCCGTGGAACGTAACATCAAACTTGTTGAAGAGGAAGCGTTTCCTCTCTTCAGCGTACCGCTTTGCCTTTTCTCGTTTTCCTATCATTCCGTAGTCCATTTATGAGTCTCCTTTCAGGAATTGGAATAAAAAAAGCACGCAAATATACGCGTGCTTTCAGCGGATTTCTTTCTCGTTGTAGGGTTGTGCTCGCATAGGAACTGTACCTCTATGACATCGAGTATAGCCCTCTTTAGGGGGGTAGTCAACACCCAAGTTCTCAACAGCGATAAATCGTATATGAATCGTAAGGTACGATCTTAATCTGCGGGCGCCGATTGTACAGACGGCTCATCCCCGTTGTAGCGCGGCAGTGCCGGCCACAGGGATACGATGAGCCAGACGCCTAAAATGGTCCCAATCCCGCCGCTGATAATGGCAAACGGAACTCCGAACAGCTGTGCGACCACACCCGCTTCGATCTCGCCGAGCTGCGGCCCACCGGTAAAGAAGATCTGGTTGATGCTGGTCATCCTGCCGCGTAAAGAATCGGGGGTGTTCATCTGGCGGATCGTGTTCCGGATGATGGTGCTGACCGCATCCGCTGCGCCCATGATCACCAGGGCCAGGAAGATCACCGTGTACATTACAGAGATGCCAAAAACGATCGTGGCTGCGCCGTACACCACCACCGATCCCAGCAACAGGACTCCCTGACGACGCAGGTGATGGATCTGCGAAATGACCAATCCCACCAGAACCGCGCCAACAGACTGGGCGGCTGCCAGCCATCCATAAGCCACCTCCCCCACATGCAGTATGTTCTGTGTGAAATAAGGCAGAAGGGTATTGGCCGAAGCAAAGAAGGTCGCGATGAAGTCCAGGATCATCGTCGAGAGGATCAGCGGCTGGTGTCGAATGAAATGGACGCCGTCCCGAATGTCCAGCAATGCCGCCCGAAAGCCGCGCTGGACCGGGGATTTCACCTGCTCCACTTTTCCCATCAATATGAGAGCTACGATCACCGCCAGGAAGGAGATGGCGTTGATGAAGTACACATATTCCTGTCCCATGTACCCGATCACCACACCGCTCAAGGCGGGACCGAGGATGGAGCCCATGCTAAAGGAGATGGACTGCATCGAGAACGCGCTCGGCAGGTCTTCGCGCGGGACGAGATTTGGCACCAGCGATTGGCGCGCCGGCAGGTCAAATGCCATGGCGGCTGCCTGGATGGCAGTCAGGAGATATATTTGCCAGAGCTGGATCGCGCCCGCGACAGTGAGCAAGCCCAGTGCCACCGCAACCAGCATGGAGGTGGACTGTGTGATGAACAGGATCGTGCGCCGGTTGTAACGGTCTGCCACCAACCCACCGACCAGGGAAAAGGCCAGGATCGCCAGAAAACGGACTCCGCCCAGAATGCTCACCGCGATCGGATCCTTGCTCAGCTGGCTGATGTGCCAGAACAGTGCCCATTGCTGCATCTGAGTCCCAACCACGGAGATCATCAACCCGCCCCACAGGAGGGCGAATCTGCGGTGTCTCAGCGCAGGAGGAATTTGCAACATATTTCTAAAAAATCCTTTCCATCAAAACAACAAAATAGCAGAAGGTCTGCTTTCTCCTCCTGCTATCCAGATTTTATGCACGATGGGAACTAGGTGCCCCAGTCTCTCAAATACAGGAAATCATATCCAATGGTGCGGTTCGATAATTTGGCGATCGGCGGCATCATGCGCTTGAACTGGTTGCGGAGAACCCGCTTCAAGACTGCGTTGACGAACTTCTCATCAAAGCCTTCCTCGATGCATTCCATGGCGCTATAGCGCTGATCCACCAGCAGGTACAGAAGCTTATCTACTTCCTCATAGGTAAAGCCCAGCTCTCCTTCATCTGTCTGACCAACCCACAGATCGGCGGAGGGCGGCTTGTCAATGATCGGCGAGGGAATTCCAAGCGAGCGGGCCAGCTGCCGGAGCTGGGTCTTATACAGATCGCCGAGGGGATTCACAGCGGAGGCCATATCGCCCCATAATGTGCTGTATCCCAACAGGATCTCCGTTTTGTTACTGGTCCCGATGACCAGCCCTTTGAAGGATTCAGACCGGTCGTAGAGCACGATCATCCTCTGGCGGGCCATGATGTTCCCCTTGCGCTGCTTTGACATCTCCGGGTCCAGAGCGAACAGAGGCTCGACCATCCCGGTAATCTCGACGGTCTCGCCGGGAGTCCCCAGCTGATCGATCAATAGACCGGCATGTTCAAGAGAATCTGCCGAGGAAGACCTGTATGGCATGCGCACCGCCAGGACGTTGTCCTTTCCCAAGGCTTCCACGGCCAGGGCGAACGACAACGCTGAATCAATGCCGCCCGAGAGGGCAACGACGGCCCGGGAATACCCCACCCGGGTCACTTCACTCCTGATAAAGCGGGTCAGGATTCGATGGGCAACATCCGTGTTGATGGTCAGGTCGATGTCGATCATATGCGCTGCCTGCCGTTGGCGAGAAGGCGGTCCAGCTCATTGCGGACCAGATTGGTGCGCTCATCCCGCAGCAGGGGAAGCCGCGCCCGCGTCCGGCGGAGCTGGTTCAAGTCAAGCTGCGTGACTGTCAGAGCCTCTTCGAAGTAGGGACCCTGGGCAACGATCTCCCCGTTCGGATCGCAAACCGTTGCACCGCCCCAGAAAAGCAGACCGTCCTCAAAACCGACC
>JBLMZU010000364.1:0-9504 GCA_050258995.1 Bacteroidota bacterium | reverse complement strand
CTGGCAGATCCTTTGTGACCTGGCGACCCGCCTCGAGGCCCGCCTCGGCCGCCCGAACACCGCCAAATGGGACTATGACTCCCCCGAGCAAATCCTGCGGGAGATGGCATCGCTCAATTCGGATTACGCGGGGGTGACGTATGACCGCATCGATAAGATCGGCCTGATCTATCCCGTCCCCAGCATGGACCATCCCGGTACGCCGACCCTCTTCACCGAAGAGTTCCCCAGCGGACGAGGCAAGTTCATCCCTCTCGACTATGTGCCGGTCATGGAGCAGGCCGACGACGAGTATCCCTTCATCCTGACCACCGGGCGCCTTCTCGAGCACTGGCACGGCGGCACGATGACCCGCAATTCATCCCTGAATGAAGCCTATCCTGAAGCGCGCGTGGAAATACATCCTGCCGATGCCGAGATCCACGGGATTGTCAGTAATATGCCCGTGCGGGTGACCTCCCGCCGGGGTGAGATCGTTTTGCGAGCCACAGTCACCGAGAAAACAACAGTAGGCGTGGTCTTTATCCCCTGGCATTTTGCCGAAGCTGCCGCAAATCTGCTCACGAACGACGCGCTGGATCCGGAGGCGAAAATCCCCGAGTTCAAGGCGTGCGCGGTGCAGGTTTTCCCGGCCAGGGAGGATGAACTGCCAAATCCCGGCGCAGTTGTCCAAAGAGGGAGATATTGATCTTCACTGCCTTCTCCACCCTGGAAGAGGCTGGACCAAACAATTCCCAAAAAGACGGTGCTTCCTGTTTTTCTTCAGGAAGCACCGTCTTTTTCGTTTACATATCGTGAAAGTTCGTAAAATCGGCCAGTGACTTTAACTTGAGCAGGTAATTGTCCATGTAATGGTCGGTCACGCCGTTCTTCTTGACCATCTGCTGGATCGTCCTGCCGACGTTGCGGAGCAGGATCTCGCCCCAGGTGGTTTCGGGGTCGTAATTGTTTTCATTGAAGTAAAAAAACTGGCCCAGGTCGTAAAAGTTCATGGTCCGGAAGGGGACTCGCGGCACGATATCCTTGAAGTTGACGAAGCGGAAGGTGTAATCACCAAAGCCGTTGTCGTAGCGGCTGCAGAATTCGAAATCACCGACCCGCGGCTGGCCGTAGGTGTACACGCCGTTGATGGGCTGTGCCTTTTCGAAGCGCAGCTTGGCCGCAGCCAGCACGGCGAGAGCCCCACCAAGGCTGTGGCCCGTGATCCACAGGCTGCGCATGCCGCGCTCGTTCTGGAGCGTCTTCCAGACGTCCAGCCAGATGTAGTGCAGGGCGCACAGGAAGCCCTCGTGGACCTTTCCCACCGGTCCATTGACCTGGTGCGCATCCAAATCGGACAGCCAGTCCACCAGGATGGCCGGCTGCGTGCCCCGGAAGGCCAGGACACAGGCTTTATCGTTCTTGGCGAGATATGCCTGGGTGTTCTGGCAGTCAAAGAACTTGACCAGCTGCAGCCCCAGCTCTGGTAGGGATGCCTCAATGACCTGTGGATCGTTGTAGGCAAGGTGGGCGGCCCTCCCGAAAAACTCAGCATTCTGCCGGTTGATCTCAGGCTTTTTCCAGGTTAGGTCTACTGTCATGGAGTCCTCCGTCATTATTTGAGCCGAACGCTTCTGCTCCAATATAAGGGATTTCAATAAAAAGTCAAATTTAGGATTTTCTTCACAACTAAAGCAAGGCAGGAATGAGGCAGGAGGAATTGTTTGTGGACTATTCGATGGAGGGGAAGGCTTCGTTCTTCTGGTCCGGAGAGGATTTGCGCCGTTTGCGCTGGATCTCGCTCATGGGTGTGCCGTCCGCCAATTTGTATTCGATCAAATCGTCGCCAAATGTGCCCTTCATGAATGCCCTCGATTTCCATACGACTCATTCAGGTTCGTATGGAGGGTTTCCGCCGCGTAGACGCGATCGGTGAGGGGAGTGAGACGTTTGGCCATTTGTTTTGTGATCAAGGGAATGGCTTTGCGCCCATAGAAGTGCTGATGGTACAGCTGGTTCGCTCCCTCCTCGTCCCAGGCCCAGTTGAGATGGGTATAGCGGGAGGCATCCAACGGACGCGTATAGCCGCGCAAGGTCTTTTCCTGGTGGATGCTGCAGTAATGCTCGAAATAGGTCATCACCAGCTCGCGCAGGCTTCTGTGGACCGGCTCGCGGAAGCCCAGGTTGACATAGTTCGACTTGGCGACCGCGCCCCAGCCTCCGTCGATTTTGTAGAGGGCCAGGACATGATCGTCATCCGTGCCGGGGTCCGGCACGATGTCGATCAGGAGCGGCCTGTGGCCGATCCGCCAGAGCGCCAGGGCGGCCAGGAATCCCCCGTCGAGGCAGTGGCATTGTCCGTCGATCATCGCCTGCCGCGCGGAACGGTCGCGCTCTTCCACGACGTAAGGCATGCCGTCCAAATATTGTTGGATGGCAAAGGGGGTCTTCAGTTGCAGGAATTGTTTGCGCAGGTTGGCCGGCAGGCGGGACTGGAATTCAGAGAGGAAGGACATGGGAAAATATTATAAAGGAATTGAGAAGGATGCTGGATGCATGGAGGTGGCGAGGGTAGGAAGGATAAAAGAGAAGAGGGAAAGACAACTGCTCTTTCTTGAACAGGACCCGGAGAGCTGGTCCCTCCGGGTCCTGTTTTGATGGACGTGTTGCAGATGTCATTCCCGCGCCGGCGTTCGATCTACTGAGGAACGCTCACCGCTACCGATTCGAGCTGCACGTCGACCGGAAGCTTCTGGGGCGAGGAAACTCCAAAGCCGATCTGGCCTTGCGTAAAATTGAAGCGGTTGTCGGTGACCGAGGCGACGGGCGTGCCGTTCGCATACAGGCTGAGCTCGTTGCCTTTGCAGACGGCGGTATAGGTATTGGTGACTTGGCCGGTCTTGATGGCCGGCGAGCCGCCGTTCGCAAGCATAATGTATTGCTCCGCCTGGTAGAGGTTGGTGTCAAAGGCGTAGATGGCGTACAACCCGGCGTTTGACATTGTGAATTCGTACCAGCCGCGGTCGCTGTACTGGCAGATCAGGCTGACTCCGTTGGCGTTGTTGCCGTTATTGATCGTGGTGACATCGATCTGGACGTTGTCATACGTGGAGGCATCGTTTACCCAGTAGACACGGGGTTCTTTATTCTGATAAGGGGAGAGCTTGACCTGCATGCGACCGTTCGCAAGCGACGCGTCGACCTGTTTGTCCACGCCGCTGGTCATGAAGCGGGTCCATGCGTCCAGGTTCCCGTTAAATTCCTCGACAAAGGACTGCTGTTGGACGTCCACCGGCGTCTCTGTGAGGGTCGGTACGACGATGGGTGTGGAGGCAACGACAGTGGAAGAGGCAGCTGCTGTTTCGGCTGCTCCATCGATGGGCCATTGATCACAGGTTGCGCGATAGTCCTTCCCGGGGAAATACTGCGACCATTCGATCTCGGTGAAGTTACGACCGACACGCCGGCAGGTCTTCCTGATCCACGAATTGACATCCAGGTCCCACAGGATCACGGAATGGTCGCTGCTGCCGGACGCCAGTTCCATCCCATCCGGGCTGAAGGCAACGCTGTTGACCGATTGTGTATGCCCGGGCAGCGTGGCGAGCTGCGCAGGGGATTTTGGATCGCTTACATCCCATAGAATGACCGTGCTATCCCAGCTGCCTGAAGCCAGTCGTTCCCCGTCCGGGCTGAAGACAATACTATTCACCCAATTGATGTGTCCATTGAGCGTGGAGAGATGAACGGGTGAGCTGGGGTCGCTCACGTCCCACAGATAGATGAGATTTTCGATCGTGCCGGCCGCCAAAGTCCTGCCGTCCGGGCTAAAGGCAAGGCTGCGGATCGTATTGCGGGTGTCGTTCAGCGCGGTGATCTGGGAGGGCTTCGACGGGTTGCTCACATCCCACAGCGTGACCAGGCTGTCGCCGCCTCCCGAAGCCAGAAGCTTCCCATTCGGACTAAAAGCAACACTATTCACAAAATCATTGAGGCCGGTCAATGTGGAGACCTTGCTGGGAGCCTTGGGATTGCTGAGATCCCACAGGACGATGGTCTTATCGTCACTTCCCGAAGCCAGGAATTTGTCATCCGGTCGAAAGGCGATGCTGTTGATCGTTCCATCCTGGCCGGACATCGTGGCGAGCTGGGAGGGTTTGGACAAGTCGCTCACATCCCACAGAACAACCGCATTCTTGTCGTTTCCCGAAGCAAGCTGTTTGCCGTCATGGCTGAAGGCGACATTGTTGACGGCATTATCGGCAATGGGCAGCGTGGCAAGCTTTGCGGGGTGGGCCGGATCGCTTACATTCCAGAGAATGGTCTCATTGAAGCTTGTCGTGGCCAAGGTTTTACCAACCGGGCTGAAGAGGACGGTGCTGATCCAGTCTGTGTTCTCCTTCAGCGTGGAAAGCTCGGCCGGGACGGTGGAATCCTTGACATCCCAAAGGATGATATTTTCATCCTTGCCGCCCGAGGCCATCTGGCTGCCATCCGGGCTGAAGGCAACGCTCATCACGCCGCTGCTGTGTCCCTGCAGGGTTTTGAGTTTTTGAGGAGAGGCCGCGTTGCTCAGGTCCCACACGATCATGGTCGCATCTTCACTGCCGGAGACCAGTTGTGTGCCATCCTTGTTGAAGGCAACCGTATTCACCCAATCCTTATGTCCCTCCAGGGTCGAAAGCTGGGACGGAGATGTGGGATTCCTGATATCCCACAGGATAATGGTGCCGTCCCTGCTCGCCGAGGCCAGCTGTGCGCCACTCTCATTTGGGCTGAAGGCCACGTCGTTCACCGAATCGGTATGCCCGGAGAGCTCGGCAAGCTGCGAGGGGCTGGCCGGGTCGCTGATGTCCCACAAAAGGACGAGATTGTCATCCCCGCCGGATGCCAGCCATTTGCCATCCGGGCTGAAGGCAACGCTGAGGACCGAGTCTTTGTGCCCGGATAACGTCGAAAGCCGGGAGGGATTGGATGGATCGCTCACATTCCACAGCACGATGGTCTTATCGTTGTTCCCGGAGGCCAGCAGGCTGCCGTCCGGGCTGAAGGCAATGTTGTTGATCGCCGCGTTGTTCCCGGGCAGCACCACAAGCTGTTTTGGCGCCCGGGGATCGCTGATGTCCCAAAGAATGATCGTGTTGCTGCTGACTGCAGATGCCAGCAGGTTGCCTTTCTTATTAAAGGCAATACTATTCACCCAATCAAAGGAGCCATCCAGCGTCGCAACCCGCGTGGGAGAGTTGGGATCGCTCACATCCCAGAGGAGCAGGGGATGATCGCTTGATCCGCCTCCGGATGCCAGGTGTTTGCCATCCGGGCTGAAGGCAACCTGTTTCACCCAGTTATGGTGGCCGGATATGTACGCCTCAAGCCCCGGATGGGAGGCCGTAAGGGTAAGCAGGGCGCCCTCGGTGCGTGAGTTATCGATGGCCCGGTGTGCTTCGAGGCCCAGGAGCAGGGACTGGTTGAAGGTCGTGTCCTTTCCGGAAAGCGCCAGGGCGGCCAGTTCGCCGGCACGTGAGATCTCAGCCTGCTTTTGGGCTTTCTTTTCGTTGTCGGTCGCCAGGGTACTGGCGGCCTGGGCCGTCGACTGCTGGGAAATTGCCTGCGTGCTGGCTGCCTGGGCGGTCTCGGCGATCACTTGATTGTTGTAGGACTGTACGCTGAAAATAATCAAGGCGACGAACAGGGCAATGATGATCGCCAGGACCGCGCCGATCCTGGCCATCCGGTCGCGGCGCTTGCGGGCCTGCCCGGCTCGCACATATTCAAGCGAAGTTCCGTTCAGGACCAGCTTATTGGCCTTCAACTGTTCATTGACGTTCGCCAGCCTGGCTCCTGAATACAGATAACTTGCGTCACGGCCATGCTCCGCCCATTCCTGTGCATCCGAGGCGATCTCATTTTGTAGAGCGATCACTTCGCGGTTTTCCGTGACGAGTTTTTTGAGCCACGGCCAGGCGTCGATCAATTTCTCATGTGAGATGGTGACCGTGTCCTTCCCGCCGATCTCGTCGGTGGTGATCAGGCGCGCGTCTGCCAGCTTGCGCACGATCGCTTCCACCTCCGGGGCCTGGGTCTGGGCCGGGACAAGCTCGTCGAAGATGGCGGTGCGGCGCGTATCCTGGGTGCCGCGCCCGACTTCGATCAGGCCGGTGAAGATCGAGCGCGCCAGCTCCTGTTCCTCGACGTTCAGGCCGGCAAAGGTCTGATTGGCGTGCCGTTCCAGCGCTTTATGGATGCCGCCGCGCTGCAAATAGTCGTCGAGGGTCAGCGCGATCAGGCCGCGCTTCTCCTGCTGCGAGTCGAACAGATCCTTGAGGGCGAACTGCATCAGCGGCAGGGCCCCGGGCTCGCCCTCCATGTCGTTGATGATCTGGGCGATCAGGTCAGGGTCGATACGCAGGCCGACGCGCAGGGCCGGCTGGGCGATGGCGCTGACCAGCTCGTTCGGCTGCATCGCACCGATCTGCACGAACTGTTTGTTGAGCAACGCGTTCAGCTGTGGGAAGGCGGCGCAGTTCGGGACGAAGTCGGAGCGCATGGCAAACAGGACGATGACGCGTCCCCCGTCGATGGTGGCGGCACAGTCCAGCATCCGGATGAAGCTGGCGGCCTTTTCCTGGCTGAGCTGGGTAAAGACCTCCTCGAACTGGTCGATGAACAGTACCAGCCGCTGGTCCCGGCGATCCGTCAGGACGGCTTCGGCACACTGCTGCAGCGCATCTGCAGAATTTGAATGCTTGCGCAGATAGTCCCCCAGGTCGGGATTCTTCAGCCGGGAAAATACACCCGCCAGTGCCTCGATGGGATCGCGTCCCGGTTTCATGCTGGCGTACAGCCAGTGCTCACTATGGAATTCCTTCATGGCTCCACGCTTGAGCGACGGCATCAGGCCCGCTCTGACCAGCGATGATTTGCCGCTCCCGGATGGACCGGTGACGAATACCGTCCTGGATTCCTTTACGCGGCCGACGAGGTTCTCTACCAGGACCTCCCGCCCGAAAAATAGATCGGAATCTTCCTCCTCGAAGACATCCAGGCCCTTGTAGGGACATGTGCCATCGAATGGTTTCGGCTGGAATGTCGTCGAGATCTGTGTAATGAGAGTGGAGACCTGCGCGGACGTATAACCGATGGTATGACCGATGTGAATGTCCCCGACGCTGCCGCCGACACTGAGCCCGCCGATCGCAATACTGTTGTCCCCTGCCTGTATGTTCTGGCTTCCCTGGATCTCTTCTGCCATTCAATCCTCCCAATAAAAATTACTTGTTATTTTGATTGTTGTTCCCGATATTGATGCTTCCATTGACACTTCCGCCGATCTGCAGGTTCCCCAGGGCAATGCTGTTATTGGATGCCGTAACATTGGTGACGGCGGGTTTGGCACTTTCCGCAGACGGAGCTCCCTGCGCGGCGGGGGCAGGCGCGGAGGGTCCTTCCTTCATCCGCTTTTCGATGGCGGCGTATAAATCGCTGAAATCCGAGTCTCGGTGCATGTCGGGCGTGAGGGTGTTCATGTCCTTCAGGGTGCTGGTCAGGCCTGAGATCCTGTCGCGGAAGCGGTCGTAGTTGTTCAGCTCCTCGTTGATGCCCTGCAGGTTGGAGACGTCGCTCAAGTTCTTGATCCGCTGGTTAAGGCGGGCCTTTTCTGCCTCCCAATACTCCACATAGTCGAGGCGGTCCACGGGGTCGGAGATCCGAGCATCGGAAAGCACGATGGGAAACACCCGGTCGGCGAACTCCTTGTTCTCGGCGATCTCCACCAGCTCGAACATGCAGTTCTTCGAGCGCAGGTATCGGTCGCTGATGACAACCACCACACAGTTGCCGCGCCCAATGCGCTCCATGAACTCGCTGATCGAGCCCTTGTATCCCAGGTCGCGCTTATCGCGTATGATCCTAATCCCGCGTTCCTGCAGGGACCGGTCAATCTGGTTGACGATCTCCTCACTCTCGCCCCTCCAGGCATAGGAAATGAAAACAGCCTGTTCATACTCGGACATATGACACCTCCTTTATCGTTGCGTCTCTCCGGCAAAAAGAAAGAACAGATCCGGACTTTTTATAATAATATGTGAAACGTGGAATGCCTGCGAAGGCAAACTTTTAATCCCCTGTCTAACGTACGCTGGTGCCTGTTTTTGTTTTCAACATCTGGTGTGTATAGGACGGCGTGAGACATTAAATTTCCTTGCCCTGGGCTGGTAATATATCCCCTATATATTACAGATTTCCCAAAAAATGTCAATTTTAGGATTTTTTTCACAACTTGATGCTTAAACAGCACCTCCCGCAAATCCATGCCGGCAGGGTTTACGGGAGGGTTAGTCTTTCTTCGTTAAGTGTCAATACCTTAATGAGCGGCCTCTTCCTTTTTGCCTTCCATCACATACACTTCCGGCACGAAGGTCTGGTCGGTGATCGGCGGGCGGACATAGCCTCCATCCGACTGGCGCGGGGGCAGGCTGATCGGCTCGGGGGTCAAATCTTCGTAGGGAATCAGGCTGAGCAGATGGCGGATGCAGTTGAGGCGGGCTGTCAGCTTGTTGTCGGCGTTGACCACGTACCAGGGGGCCTGCTTGATGTCGGTATGGGCGAACATTTCATCCTTGGCCCGGGAGTATTCGACCCAGCGAGCCCGCGAGTTTAAGTCCATGGGGCTCAGCTTCCAGCGCTTGGTCGGATCGTTGATCCGGGCCTGGAAACGTTTCTCCTGCTCGGCATCGCTGACCGAAAACCAGTACTTGATCAGGATAATTCCCGAGCGGACGAGCATCCGCTCGAACTCCGGGACGGAGCGCATGAACTCGGCGTACTCCTCGTTCGTGCAGAAGCCCATCACCCGTTCCACGCCGGCCCGGTTGTACCAGCTGCGGTCGAAGAGCACCATCTCACCGCCGGCCGGCAGGTGCGGGACGTAGCGTTGGAAATACCACTGGCTCTTCTCGCGCTCTGTGGGAGCCGGCAGCGCCACCACGCGGCAGACGCGCGGGTTGAGGCTTTCGGTGATGCGCTTGATCACGCCGCCCTTGCCAGCCGCATCGCGTCCTTCGAAGATCACGACGACCTTCAGATCCTTACGACGGATCCATTCCTGCAGCTTGATAAGCTCCTTCTGCAGGCGGGCCAGTTCTTTCTCATAGGTTTTCTTGTTAATGACCAGCCTGTCGTCGGATGGCACCTGCGCGACGGCGGGGACGGTCATTGGCTCAGGCTGGGTCTCGGCGGCATCCTGCTCTTTGGAGCCGTTGGGCGAGTGTTTCTTTTTCTTTTTCTCATCTTTTTTTGACATGGTTACCTCCAGGCTTTCCCTGGTGAACAGGGATGGAAAAGAAAATGATTCGAGGCCGGCAGGAAACGATTCCGTGTACCTCCTTCATTGTACAAATTTTTATGGGACTTACAAGGGCGAATGTTCTGTGTCCGGGCGGGAGTTTGGGGTCTTTGTCGTGAACCGCCCCGCCGGGAGGATGAGTAGGAAGGATCGAGGTGGATAGGAAAGAAGGAAGGTTTGAG
>JBLMZU010000363.1:0-9579 GCA_050258995.1 Bacteroidota bacterium | reverse complement strand
GCTGGTAACCTGGTTAAGCTCGACGGCCCGTTCGTTCTCTTCCAGTGCGTAAATGCCACGGCCTGTTTTTCTCAAGCCCTTTGCCAGTTTGACTGCATCCTTGTGATTCGACCAGGGGACCGTGTCTTCTGCGCCAAGTGAGGTCTTGGTCACTGCCTCATGATCGGGCGTTGGAGTGATTCCACACAGATAGACGTGGGAGAAATCAAATCCATCTGCACTGCGCAGGATCGATCCGACATTCCACGCCGAGCGGATGTTGTCCAGCAGGACGGCCATCTCCCGCTTTGCCGTGGATTTCGCCTGGGGGCGGGGACGCGTCGGTTCCGGCCGCATTTCCCGGCGCAGGACGGCGCGGGTTTCCCCCATACAGGCCGGGCAGCGTGAGCCGAACGGCTGTCCCTCCACCCAGGGATAGCGAAGCCCGCACGACTCACAGAACCGGATCTCAAAGGGTTTCTCTAGCATGCGGTCATTATACATGCTACAATTTGGCCATGCATCGCATCGTACCGGAAATCATTGTTGAGAATTATCGCTCGGGGAAGTTTCAAGGTGAATTCCCGGCAGTAGGTATGTTCCTGGACTTGTCCGGTTTTTCGACCATGACAGATGCGCTCATGCAGCATGGTCAGCACGGTGCGGAAGTGCTGGCAAATTTAATGCATGGCGTCTTCGACCCCCTGGTGGAGAGCATATTCAATTACGGCGGGAAGATCATCGGGTTTGCAGGCGATGGCATTATGGCCCTGTACCCGGTCGAAGATGATGCCAGGTCGACGGCATTGAGTGCGCTTGCGTCAGCCTGGGTGGTGCAGCGCAGGCTGGTGGAAAACGGTCAGCGCCGCACCGTGTACGGGACCTTTCAGTTTACGGCCAGAATTGGCCTGACCTTTGGCTCGGTCTCGTGGGGGATTTTGCATTCCGAGGACGGAAAAAACGCCACTTATTACTTTCGGGGAACGGCGGTGGAGGAGGCCGCGAAAGCGGAGCACGAGGCCGGCGTGGGGCAGATCCTGATCACCGAGGATCTGAAATCCCTGGTTGGCGACCTCATTATTACAAGTCCGGCCGCACCCTACTGCCGGATGGATGGCTTCCGCGCCGACCTGCCGGCTCCCACGCCCATGATACTGCCTGATGTCAATCTGGAGATTTCCCGGGTCTTTCTCCCCGAAGAGATCATTGCCCAGAATATGCGCGGCGAGTTCAGGCAGGTGGTCAATTTGTTCATGCGTTTCCCCGAAATTTCCAATGAGAAGCTTCGAGAAGTGACGCGCGTCATATTTGAGCTTCATAAGAAATATGGCGGTCTTCTCAGCCGTATCGATTTTGGGGACAAGGGATGCAACATTCTCATCCTATGGGGGGCGCCGGTGGCATATGAAAACGATATCAGCCGCGCTTTGAATTTCGTGCTTGATCTCCGGTCCCAGATCGATGTGCTGGTGACTGCCGGCCTGACATACTACATTGCACATGCAGGCTATCTTGGCAGTACCATGTGTGAAGACTATACCTGCTATGGCTGGGGTGTCAATCTTGCATCCCGCTTTATGATGAGTGCGCCGATGGGAGAGATCTGGGTGGATGACCGGATTGCCCGGCGCGTATCCAACCGGTTCACGCTGGAATCTGTCGGTGAGCAGCGGTTCAAGGGATTTTCAGCCGTGCAGCGCGTTCACCGCTTGAAGAATTATAACCGGGATATGGAGGTGATCTATGTGGGGGAGATCATCGGCCGAGACAGTGAGCTTGCCCGGCTGGATAAGTTTGTCGAGCCATTATGGAGGGGTGATTTTGCCGGCGTGCTCCTGATCGTGGGAGACGCGGGGATCGGAAAGGGGCGCCTGGTGCAGGCGTTCCGCTTTTCGCAGCTGTTCGATGAACAGAAGGCCACCTGGGCATTCTGCCAGTCGGAACAGATCCTGCGCCAGTCATTCAATCCATTTCGCAGCTGGCTGTTTCACTATTTCGGATTCAATTCCTCCCATGATGAGACCGCCCGCAAAACGATCTTTGATGCCCGGATCGACGACCTGATCGCAGCCATCCCTGAATCCGAACTGACAAGGGACCTGGACCGTCTGCGGTCGGTCCTCGGCGCGCTGGTGGATCTGTCCTGGCCCGGCTCTTTCTACGAGCAGTCTGACGCCGAGGCACGCTATAACAGCACGCTGCTGGCATTGATCACGCTGATCAAGGCAGAAAGCCGGCGGCAGCCGTTCATCATGTTTGTGGAGGACGTACAGTTTATCGATGATGACTCCCTGAATTTTCTGCCAGGACTACGAAGAGCAATCCTGGCCTCAGATGAGTTTTATCCAATTGCCATCATCGCCACATCCCGGATCCAGAGCCACAACCCGTTGTTGAGCGCCGACATTGTGGATGAGCAGCTGCAGCTGGCTGGCCTGCACAGGGAAGCGGTCGCCCGCCTGGTGGAAGTTTTGCTGGGAGGCGTCCCTTCCCTCGATCTTGTCAACCTGGTGATGGACCGCTCGGAAGGAAATCCGTACTTCGTCGAACAGATCATCCGTTATCTGCAGGAAGAGAACATGATCGAGATGAGCCAGTATGGATGGACCCAGGTGGGACGGGTCAGGGAATTCTTCATGCCCGGCGATGTCGGTGCCGTTCTGGTCGCCAGGCTGGATCAGCTTTCACGCAGGGTAAAGGAGGTGGTCCAGACTGCATCGGTCTTTGGGCGTGAATTTTTGCTGGATGTGCTCAATGAAATGATGGCCGAAGGGGATGCCATCGAAAAGTATGTGATCGAAGCCGAGCAGTTTTCCATCTGGATTGGGCAAAATGACCGGCGCTATGTTTACACCCATGGGCTGCTGCGGGATACCGCCTATACAATGCAGATGCGGGCGCGCAGACAGGAGCTCCACGCGCAGGCAGTCAGGGCACTCGAAAAGATATATGGCGATGAACAGCGGTTCCATTATGCCGAGCTTGCCTATCATTCCGAGCTCGCCGATTTGCGTGAGAAGGCCCAAAGGTATTACGCGCTGGCAGGCAGGGCAGCCTCGGAAGCCTATCAAAACAAGAAGGGGATCGAATATCTTACCCGCGCCCTGTCCTTTACTCCACTTCGGGATATGGTGACCCAGTTCGATCTATTGACGGAGCGCGTGGAGCTTTACAAGCGCTTGGGGGAGCATGCCGCTCACCTGAAGGATCTCGAAGCACTCCAGGTACTGGCCAATGAATTGGACGATCCTCAGCGGGAAGCCAAGGTGGAAATGCTTTTTACACACTATTATGTTACGAGGAGCGATTATCCGGCCGTGATCCAGCATGCAGAACGGGTCATGCGGTTGAGCCGGGTTTTCCACGATGCGGATACGATCCTGAAAACCTACCAGGTCTGGCCGCTCGCTCTCCTGCGCCAGGGAAAGCTGGAGGATGCCATGCAGGTGGCCCGCGAGGGCAGGCAGCTTGCCCAGGAACTCGGCGATCCGGTCAAGGAGGGGTATATTCTTGTTTCGATGGGACTGATCGCGATCGAGCAAAAGGAGCCCATTTTTGCCCAGGAATACCTGGAGAGGGCGCTTGTCATCGCCCAGGAAACCCGGGACCGAAGGCTTGAATCCCGAGTCCTGGGAAACCTGGGTAACTTTGCCGGATTTATTCTTCAGGATTATGCCCTGGCCCGCGAATACATGGATCGGGTATTGGGGCTTTTTCGCCTTTTCAGCGAACGCTCCCAGGAGGCCGTTATACTTTCGAATCTGGGCTGGGTGGCCGGCATGCTGGGGGACTTTGATGCCGCTTTTTCATACTTTGCGCGTGGCCTTCCACTGATACGCGAGGTAGGTAACGTGTATGCAGAAACGAATGTGCTGATCAATCTCAGCGCCATTTCCGGAGTCCGGCAGGATATAGCTGTCTCGCTCGAATACTCACAAAAGGCCCTCGAGCTTTCCAAAGGAACGGGCGATAAGCCTGGCGAGGCCTGGTCCTATCATTACATGGGCTATGCCTATTTACTGAATAATCACCTGCAACTTGCAGTCACTGCCTTCCAGCAGGCAGCTCACTTGCGTGAGGAGCTGGGGCAGCCTGTATTGAAGACAGAGCCCATGGCGGGATTGATTCAAATCCACCTCCTGATGGGAGATCCGGCTTCGGCTTTGTCCGAAACGGAAAAGATCATTTCATATTTGGAGACGGCCGGAACGCTGGAAGGCACGGAAGAGCCTTTGCGCGTGTACTATGCCTGTTACCTGGCCCTCCTGGAAAATAAAGACCCGCGTTCCAAAATCATCCTGCAGGAGGCAGGAGAATTACTTGAAACGCAGGTCTCGAAACTGCGCGATGAGAAATCCCGCAGGATGTTTATTGAAAACGTTCCCTGGCGGCTGGCAATTCGCCAGGCCATGGAACAAAACGAGGCCTAGGGGTACACGCCGATCGGTGGATCGCCATAGTCCAATTGAAAGACGATGGTGCCTTCGCCTTTATCCTTTCCTTTTGTATCGACCTTCTTATCTGGATTGAAAACACAAATACTCTTTTCCTCCGAGCCAAAATCCTTCGGCAGTTTCACCCTGACAGTATAGGATGGTCCGCCTCTCTTTAATTCCTGGTTGTTCGATTTTACGGCGAAGTTACATAACCAGGTGATCGTCGGCTGATCTTTGATCAGTGCCGGGTCAATATTCTTTTCCTCTATGGTGCACCCATCGGGGGCTTCTATCTCCACTGTGATCTGGTTGTAGACCGGCTTGCCTGCCTTGTTGGAAATCGTTTTCGATACCATCTTCTCCTCCTGTAGGTCTGATGATTTATCTACGGAGAATTATAACCAGAATCAAAAAATATACAATAAGGTCGCTCAATAATTGTTGATTTAGACCTTTTTTCTTCTAAAAAAGGATACAATGAAACAACCGGCCCGTAAATTCATTTCACTACATCGGAGTTCCCATGCCTGATAAACAAGCACTAGGTTGGAAAAAACTCGTTGAAGGTTATCCTTGGTTCGAAGGGGAAGGCTGCTACCCCATTCCCGCTTATTCTGAATTCATGCCAGCACCTCGCCTTGGCCGCAGCCTGTACGGGGATATAGATCGATTGTTATTTGACGAGGAGGATGTCTTTGGCTGGAGAGTGCCGGAGATCGACCAGGAATTTGAACTGCAGCCAGGCCTGGAGAGGATCGCCAGCCAGGTGCTTGCGCATCTTGTCAAGTTTGGGCGAGGCGAGCCGGTGCGGGCCCTGGTCGGCCTGAACCGGCGGTTGATCGAGGAAAATCCCTACTGGTCCCCGGAGATCGAAGCACGCCTCGGATCCCTGAGCCGCGAGCGTTATGTGACGCTGCTCCCGATCGCACTGGCCAAAACGCAGGATTATCTCGGGCACGTGCGCTGGACCTTGTTTGGGAACAGTGAGCAGGGACCGGAGCGGGCCTTCTGGCAGAGCTTCTATACGGCACCCGGCCAGGAGATTCCGGCGAATGAATCACTGTCTTTTGTACACCAGCTTCTCGCAAGTGTCTATGGCGAAACAGCCCGCACCGAAAATGATCTGCTTCAGCTGGGCTTTCGGATTTTGCCGTCCGGCAGGGACGAGCGCTTCCCATATTGGAACGTCGATCCACTGCCGGAATGGACCCAACCATTTCTCATCGATGATCACACCCCGGCAGCCAATATCTTTTACCTTTTGACCTTCCGGCCATTTAGCAAATTACCAGACTCGCTGCGGGAAAAATATCTTTCCGGTCAATTGGCATTGCTACCCAGTCCACACAGTTTGATCCAATGGGGGATGCCGCTCTATCACCAGGGGGCCGGGCAATACCCGTTTGCCATCCAATATCCCATCCTGCCGCTGGTGGCGCGCCATGAAGGTCCGGGTATGCGTGTGTCCCAGTCGGCGTGGTTGAGCGAACCGTTCCGGGATGGAAGGACACTCGAAGTGGCGGAGGATCTGGTCCTGAACACCTTCAAACGCACGCATCGCTGGGACCGGGTGCGTCGTGATGAGGATGCCGTTGCGCAGAGCCGGAGTGTGGCAAAAGTGACCTCGGCGTTATTCAGCACGGCATTGATCGACATCGATCTGTACAATAAGCCGCTGGCACATAACTGCCAGCTCTGGACATCCGATGCCGAGCTCGTGCTCAATGGCTTCACTGCCACGCCCGAGGAGATTCGCCGGGCTGCGCAGAATGTTCTGGACGGCGGTCTGTTCCGTTACTTCTTCCGTTATCCGGCAATGCGTGTGGGCAGGTATGAGGTCTACTGGCAGCGCCCGCTGGCCGCCTATTGGTCCCCTGAAGAGGACCGGGCGAAAATGCTCGAAGTCAGCCTGCCCGGGTATTTTACGGCGTACGAGTATGCGAGGCCGGACCTTTCTCACCCGATCGAGTTGTACCCGCGCTTGCTGGAGCGCCCTGCCTATATGAGCGCGCTGCGTCATATCGACGCCCGGCACGATCATTACCGTCATCAAACGGCACTTAACATCCTGACCCTGCTCGACATGTCACAGATCTGGCACGAGCCGCGCCTGCCGCGCAGCCTGGCACGTCAGATGCTCCGCATGCCAAAGGATGAACGCCTGCGCGAATGGCTGGACATTGTACGGGAGCGGGCCACGCAGCCCTCGGCCGAGCAGCGCCTGGTCGGCGAGATCCAGGGGCGGGTGGAGGAAACGGATCGTCCACTCCCGGAACCGATCACATACCAGATGACGGCAACCCGCGCCTTCGAGGCAGCCTACTGGGATGATATCGTCACGCTGGCTCACGGACCCTTCGTCAACAAGGTCAATGCAGATGTGGTGCAGGACGAGCCGACGATGAAGCATATCGTACATCCGAACCGCGATCTGCATGCGCTGGGCGATTACCTCATCCAGCGCCATGAGGATGCGATCAAAGAAGCCGGGCTGGAGGGAATTGCCTTTGTAGGTGAGCTGCCGTTCAAGTGGAAAACCGATTTTGACTTGACAGGTTTCGGTGGCTGGCAGCGCAACCAGGAGGGCAAGGAATACGAGCGGAATATCCTTGTCGTGATCCCGGGCAAAAATCGCGGCGAAGCAGTGGTGATGGGCGACCATTACGACACAGCCTACATGGAGGACGTCTATTACGATTGGCGCGGTGGGGACGGAGCCCGCATCGGCGCGCATGGCGCGGATGATAACGATTCGGCCACAGCGACGCTATTGCAGGCCGCCCCGGTCTTCCTGCAGCTGGCAAAAGAGGGCAAATTGGAGCGGGATGTGTGGCTGCTTCATTTGACAGGGGAGGAGTTTCCCTCCGACTGCATGGGCGCCCGGGTGTTCTGCCAGGCGCTGGTTGAAAAGACGCTGAAGCTGCACCTCGGCAGCGATCGCTGGATTGACCTGTCGCAGACAAAAGTTGCCGGTGTCCTGGTCATGGATATGATCGGCCACAGCCTCGACCGGGCGCGCAACATCTTCCAGATCTCGCCGGGCAGGAGCGAAGCATCACTTCGGCTGGCTTATGAAGCGCATCTGGCGAATGAAGTCTGGAATGCCGGAACACGTGAATGGAACCGACAGCCCGAGCGCCTGGGATTGGGTTCGAGCGCGCGCAGTGCAGATCCCATGAAGATGCCGGAGATCGCGAGCCACCCACAGCTGGACGGGGAGGTGCGTACGTTCGATAATCCGCAAAGTTCGGTCTTCAACACCGACGTGCAAATTTTCAGTGACATTGGCGCACCATGCATCCTGATGATGGAGGACTACGACATGATGCGCACCGGTTATCACGACACCCGCGATACGATCGAGAACATCGACCTGGACTATGCCTCTGCGCTATCGGCGATCTGCATCGAAACGATCGCACGAGCTGCGACTCAGTAAGCGCATCACTTCTGCGCCAGGCTCCTTAAATGTCAGGTGCCCATCTTTTGAAAGATGGGCACCTGTATCATCTGTCGTAGTGTTGAAATCTTGCCGGGTATAGGTGGCGGATTTTTCGACCTTGCTATTGCGGAAGCTTGTATTCAAGAATTCGGTTGTTCCCGGCATCTGTTACCCAGATGTTTCCCTGCTCATCCACATCGATCCCGGAAGCCAGTCCGATCTCGGTGTCACCCGAACCGAAGTCGCCCCAGGCCCTGACGAACTTGCCATCGGATGTGAACTCGATCACGCGGTATCCCTCCGGATCGGTAATGAATACGTGGTTGTTTCCGTCGACTGCGATGAACGGCTTGTTCTCCAGGGACTGGCCGAACCAGGCATTGACATCCCACTGGGCGAGCGGCGTGTAGGACAACCCGTCCGGACTCGGCATGAAGGTTTGTACCCGCTGGTTCCAGGTATCGGTGACGTACACTACGCCATCGTTACCGACCGCCACGCCGACCGGCTCATCGAACTGGCCGGGATCAAAGCCTGCGGAGCCGAAGTCGGTCAGGTACTTGCCATCTGAATCGAAGACCACGATGCGCTTGTTGCCCGTATCGGCGACATAGACGTGCCCGTTTTTGTCGACCGCAATGCCGCGTGGTCCCCAGAAGGAGGACTTCGATTCCAGTACATCTGCCACGGGCTGCCCATATTGGCCCCACATCTTGATCGGTTTGCCGTCCGCTGTGAATTTCTGCACGCGGTGGTTCCAGGTGTCGGTCACGTAGACCGAGCCATCCGGGCCGACTGCAACGCCCCAGGGCTCGTTAAATGTACCCTGCGGGGCATTGCCAGATGCCTGGTCGGCAAAGGTACCCCATTCGTGGAGCACGCTGCCGTCTGCGGCGATATGCAGGATGCGGTGGTTTCGAGAATCCGCCACATACAGATCGCCGTTCAGGCCATTGGCAATCGCACGCGGTGCGTTCAATCCTGCCGGCGGATAACGATCGGATCCAAAGATCTGCTCGGCAGCCAGCGTGATCGTCCCTGCCTTGTATGGATCCTCGGCCGCCGGCGCCGTGGACGGGCCCACGCCATAGTTCCAGATCTGGGAGGCGATATCCTTACGGATATAGAGGCGCATCGGGTCGGCAGGCTGCCAGGTGGTGAGCGTCATGGAGCTGCTTCCGGTGGCCTGGGCATACTTGGTGTAATCACGCTTGAACCAGATGTCCCAAATCCCCTCGCGGATCTGTGGATTTGTGATCGCATTCAGAACGCGTGCCCGGTCGAGGTTGAAATAATCCTGGTTGGGCCACCACATACGGATGTAATCGAACTTGTAAAACTCATTTCCCAGCGCCCCTTCGATGGTATCGAAATTCTTTTGATCGACGATGACGGCCACTGCTTCCCGCAGGGAGCGGGTCGGCTTGTCGAAGGAGCGGAGCGCTGTGTAGTCACGCAGATACCATACCAGTGGCCATGAGACGCCGGTATCCGGCGCGCTGGCATCATAGCCTATGACGGCATTCAACCCGCCGGCGGTGCGCTTGGAGATCTCCTCTACCTGTTTCATCACATCCTTGACGCCTGTTGCGCCGTGCGCGTACACCAGGTATTCCATTGCGTCGTCATACAGGATGTAGTTGGCCCGGAAGGAGGTCCGCGCAGTCTGGATCAAAAGCAGGCTGAACACTGTCAGAATGAACAGACTCACGAAGCTGCTTC
>JBLMZU010000362.1:0-5535 GCA_050258995.1 Bacteroidota bacterium | reverse complement strand
ACAAGACTTTTTATCATTCGTCATAACCTATCACTGATTACTTAACCACTACCGAATTAATTATAAGACTCAACTCCAATTCCACGCATACCAGATCGTGACTCCATTGAACCCCATGCTGACAGCCAGCAGGAATTTGTCAAATAACGGTGGATAGGTGGGCAGACCAACCAGGTTAAACAGGAAAAAGAAGACCGCCACCATGATGTTTGCCCAGCGGCTCGCAGGCTGCGGCAACACCAAGGTCAGGAAAACCATCAAGATTGGCGTTAACATCAAAACCGCGATCCCCAGCCAGACGAACTGGTTTAACTTCATATCAGCCAGTGCTTTTACCATATCGCCGCCGTGGTAGATACGCAGGACATCGCCATATAGATAAATCAGCGTGACAACAACCCAGGTTGCCGAAAGAATGATTCTCATATCCAGCATCGTTCTCTCCTTCATGCGGCCACCGTGATGACGACCTTGCCACGGGCGTGCTCTTTGTCCAGATAGCGGAATGCCTCGGGGGTCTCACAAAGCGGGTAAGTTCGTTCAACGACCGGCTTGACCTTCCCGGTTTCGATCCACTCCTTTAATTCCGCCAGATCTTTGCCATTTGGCACAGCCAGATACATGCTCCCTAGCTGGCGGAGGAATGGCGAGAGCAAAAACGCCTTGAACACGTATCCCATACCGCTGTGACCGCTGTTGGGAACAATCAGTCCCCGCGGCGTGAGGACGCGCATCAGGTCTGAAAATGAATGACTGGCAACATTGTCCAGGATCAGGTCGTAACGCCGTCCGTTTTGGGTGAAGTCCTCCCGGGTGTAATCCACGACATCATCCGCACCGAGGGAGCGTACCATGTCCGCATTCCGCGTGCTGCACACACCGGTCACTTCGGCTCCGAGCGCTTTGGCAATTTGCACGGCAAATGTACCTACCCCTCCCGATGCCCCGTTGATCAATACCTTCTGACCCGGCTGTAATTTGCCGACATCGCGCAAGCCCTTCAGGGCGGTAATCGCGCCGGTCGGAACGGCTGCGGCTTGCTCGAAGGTGAGGCTGCCAGGCTTGAGCGCCAATTTATCCTCTGCCACGCTCACATATTCGGCAAGCGCGCCGCCGCAGGAGGCGTACACCTCGTCGCCGGGGTGAAACTTCGTCACGCTGGAACCAGCCGCCTCGACCACCCCCGCCATGTCCCAGCCGAGAACATAGTTTTTGGGCCTGGGAAACCCGACGGTCAAGCGGATTGGCCACGGATTACCCCGCATGGCAAACACATCCCCGGCATTGATGGAAGCAGCCTTGACGCGAACCAATACCTGATCATCTTTCATTGTCGGCTGGGCAACATCAGCCAGTTTGAGTACATGGGATGAACCGTAATCGTTTTGAACAATCGCTTTCATGAGTCTTCTCCTATTCGTTTTATCCAGCTTCGACAGCGCGCCATTTCCAGGAATTCCAAATTATGAGCAGCAGGCAGAAGCTCTCGACGATGGCGATGAATATGTAGTGGGGATAGGACGCAGCGCCACCCCATATATAGGCAATGGTAAAGATGCCCACAATGATATTGACCCAACGATTCACCCCGTACTTCAATACGCGGGAAAGGATGATCATTGCAACTGGAATCTCCATCATGATAGCGCCGCCCAGCATCAATTGAGGGATCGGGGCGCCGGTGCTGACTGAGGTTTTCGCTACTTCATCGAATACCCCAGGGATATGTAATGAAAGAATATCTGCATAAGCCATATTGATCATGACAACGATCCATAATGTTGAGAGCAAAACTTTCGTGTCGATCTTTTTAGAGGGAATTACACTTGTGTTCATTTTTTTCTCCTCAAAAGGGATTTGCCTGACCGAGACCAGGGGCAAGCCTACATCACGTACTTTTTTGAGCAGGCCAAAGAGTGCCGCCTGATCAGCCACCGGACCGCGGAGCAGGGTCTCGCCGTTCTCCAGGTCGATGACCAAGCCGTCAAACCAATCCCTCCATTGTAGAGACAGGCTACCTGCCACCCGAATTTCGTAATTTGCGAAGGCTGTTTCTGTTGGTTTCATGAACGCAAATATACCGACAGGCCGGTATTGTCGGGGAGCGACTTAAGTATTGAGTTGAGGTATTGTTTTGGGAGATTAGAGCAAGCCCAGTTCGCGGGCGCGAACGACGGCTTCTGTGCGGTTCTGAACCTGAAGTTTGTCGAAAATCCGCATGTTGTGTCCCTTGACCGTGCTGAGCGCCAGGTACAACCGCTGGCTGATTTCGGTATTGGAAAGTCCTTGTGCGACGAGGCGCAATACTGCCAATTCGCGGTCGCTCAAAGACTCAAAACTTTCAGACTTTTGATTTGCGACACCTGCACTTGCGTGCGGTGCAAGTGTTTTGGATTGGGGAATGGCCTCTGCCGGTTGCGGGAAAGTCGACAGAAGTTTGTCCACATACCCAAATAGAGGGTGGGCGCGGCTTGCAATCGTCAACAGAAAATCGGAAATCAGTAATCGCATGGCTTCGCCTTCATCCAAAAAAATGCGGAAATAGCCTTCCGGTTTTGCCAGGATCAAGGCTCGTTCGAGAGTCGCGAAAGCCTCTGGGGCGTGACCTTGCGCCTGATGGGCAAGAGCCTCCGTAAGCAGGATTTCCAGCACGCTGCCCATCCGATTTTGTGCTTCCGCCAGGATTCGCAGGCATTCCAGCAAATCGTTGACCCCGGTGAAAGAACCTTCAGCCAGCCGTACCCTCACGAGGGTGAGCAGGTCAAACTCTGCGAGGTAACTTACCTCTTCGGGGATCGAATTTTTCCACTCCTTCGCCCACTCTCGGGCTTTGTCCAGCCGCCCCTGTTTGAGATGGATCCGCGTTTTGAGCGTCTCGACCGGGCGGGTGATCGGAATCAGGGTTTTGACATAGACCTGTTTGGCTTGGTCGAGCAATTCGAGTGCCGCGTCCCATTCCCCGGCAGATTCTTTGAACCGAGCCTGTGCCAGTTTCCAACGATGGAGCCAGTCCACAAGTGTGGTGCGCTGGCCAAGGTCGGCAGCAGTTTGCAAATGCGCGGCAGTGGGTTCCGAGTCGCCCAACTCGTGATAAATCAGCGCCAGTCCCAGATGATGATGAGCGGTAATTTGTTGCGCTTCTGCGCCATGTTCGGCGGCTAGCTGCAAAGCCTGCTGGTAAGCTCGGATGGCTTCGTGCAGACGTCCCAGCACAACCAGCAAGTCAGCTTCGGCAAAGGCGCTGGCAATCACAAAGACGGGGTTGCCCACCTTGTGCATATCCGCCATCCACGCCCGGATGGCATGTAGGGAGGATTCCAAGGCGCCGCTTGCCCAGTGGGTGATTTCCAGTGTGATGACAGCCTGGGCGCGGTGATAGATATCGTCCTCGGGAATGAGTTGCAGCGCCAGTTCAGCATATTTGACGGTGTCCGTCAAATTTCCCTGTACCTGGGCGTTGTAAGCGCGGGTCAAGGCAATGTTTCCCCGCAGGATGGCGAACCCGTCCTGGTCGGGTTCTTCTGCCAGGGCGCGCTCGGCATTTTGCAGGTGGATTTCGCTCATCTTGGGATCCCCGGCGTCTGAATAAGCCCTACCGGCCTGGAAGCATAACTCTGGCTTTGAGCGGATGACTGCTTCGGGCAGTTGGTTCACCCAGACGAGCCATGCAGCAGATTGGAAAGACTCTTCTGCACCCGGCCAGGCTGCTTCGGCAAGGCGCGCCGCCCGCTCGAAATCCGCTGCGGATATGGCGTGGTGAAATGCTTCGGACAGGTCGCCGTTGGCTTCGTGCCATCGGCTGGCGCGGAGATGAACCTCGGAGAGTTCCGCGGGAGCGCCGAGGCGCTGACGCAGTAAATCGCCAAAGAGATGGTGATAGCGATACCAGCGCCGTTCCTGATCGAGCGGGACGATGAACAAGTTGGCGCGTTCGAGGTTTTCCAGAGTCTCCTGTGCGGATATGGCAGCGTTGTCTAGGATGGCTTCGCAGAGCGGGGCGCAAAGACGATTGAGAATGGACGTGCGCAGCAGGAAGGTTTGTATATGTTCCGGCTGGCGTTGAAGGACTTCCTCAAGCAGGTAATCGAGCACAAAGCGGTTACTACCGGTGAAGGATTGAATGAAGCCGGCTGTGTCTTTCTGCCCTTGCATTGATAGGGCTGCCAACTGCAGGCCGGCGATCCAGCCCTCGGTGCGCTTCTCCAAACCGGCACCATCGCTCTCGGAGAGATTCAACCCCATCGTCCGGTTGAGGAAATCAGTAGCTTCGGCGAGGGTAAAGCGCAGGTCGGCGGTGCGCAGTTCGGTGAGTTGATTGCGGACACGCAGGCGTGCCAGCGGCAGGGGCGGGTCTTCGCGGCTGGCGATGAGCAAGCGCAGTTGCGGCGGCTGGTGTTCGACGAGGAAGGTCAGGACTGCATCAACCGACTTGGAGTCGAGCAGGTGGTAATCATCGAGGACGAGAATCAAATCATCTGGCAGTGCTGAGATTTCGTTGAGCAGGGAAGTCAGTAGCGTTTCGACGGCCGGCGGCTGGGGTGCTTGCAGGGCTGCCAGCAGATTCTCGCCCAAGGCTGGCTGAATGGTCTGCAATGCCGCGATGATACAAGTCAGGAAACGGGAAAGGTTGCTGTCGCCATTATCCAGCGACAACCATGCAACGGGTCGCCCACAACTGGCAACCCATTCGCTGACCAGTGTAGTTTTACCAAAGCCGGCGGAGGCAGAGATAAGCGTCACACCTGGTGTGCGGCCCAAAGAGAGACCCTCGTTCAGCCGCTCGATCAGGTGGGGACGGAGGACAATTTCAGCCCGAGGTTGGGGAATGTAAAGTTTAGTGGCTAAAATTGTCGTAACCATAGATTCATTATAAGACTAACATCCAGAGATTTGGCAGGGTCCCAGACAGGTGAAGTTGCGCTTTATCTGGCAACCTGTCGGAGGGGGAGACAGGCTGCTAGCCTCCTTTTGTCGCTTGAAAGAATGATTCCCCAAACGAGGGATTGAAACTTTGGTGATAGTGATGAGGGTTGTAAGGGTCGACCCCGCCGAGTTTTTGACCGTAGGTCTCAATCAAAGCCGCCGATACACATCAATTTTACCCCGCATACTCGGCACAAAACATTGAAGCATCCTGACACCAATAATCGCGCGCCAAAAAGCCCCACCGTTTAGACGCCTGATCTTGTCTTTTTCCATGATTC
This sequence comes from Bacteroidota bacterium, assembly GCA_050258995.1. Classification (GTDB taxonomy): domain Bacteria; phylum Chloroflexota; class Anaerolineae; order Anaerolineales; family Villigracilaceae; genus Defluviilinea. The sequence continues at coordinate 331 of JBLMZU010000362.1, read as the reverse complement.
GTAGCGCTCTTCGCTATTCAGCCAGTGCTAAAAAATAGATCGACTTCAATGTAAATCTTTGCCGTGCTTCCTTCGTTCAGCGACCCCATTGTTTCTTCAGTTCTTCAGGATACCGATCCCCTTGAAACGTGATCTTTGAAATGGAACTTTCGACCTCCCGCAGATCCTCGGGTGTGAGTTCAACGGAAGTAGCTCCAATGTTCTCATCCAGGCGCTCCAGCTTGCGGCTGCCTGGGATCGGGACAATCCACGGCTTCTGAGCCAGCAGCCAGGCAAGGGCGATCTGAGCCGGGGTAGCTCCTTTTTCTGCTCCGATCCTGGCAAGCAGATC
>JBLMZU010000361.1:0-9775 GCA_050258995.1 Bacteroidota bacterium | reverse complement strand
AACGTGATCTATGTCGGGCAGGCGCTCAATATCCCCGCCGGTGTAGTGACCTACGTGGTCCAGCGAGGCGATACCCTGCGCATTATCGCCAACAAGTTAGGAACGACCGTGGATTACCTGCTGCGATTGAATCCTAGCATTCAGAATCCCAACCTGATCTACGTTGGACAGGTGATCAACGTTCAGTAACAGTTCTTTCAAATAAAAAATGGCGCACCAGAAATGGTGCGCCATTTTTTATTTATATTTCTTACTTGCTTCTGGCTGTCTTTGCCTTCACAGCGGATTTCGCCGTGGCAGTCTTGGCCTTGACTGTTGTCTTGGCCTGCTTTGACTTCAACACGACTTTCTTCTTCAGTGTGGCGACCTTCTTGGCAGGACGATGCTTCAGAGCAGCATGCGCCGCAGCCAGGCGGGCGATCGGCACACGGAACGGCGAGCAGGAGACGTAGTTGTTGCCAATGATATGGCACCACTCGATCGAGCTGGGATCGCCACCGTGTTCGCCGCAGATGCCAACTTCCAGGCTCGGGCGGGTCTTGCGGCCTTCGGAGATGGCCCAGTCCATGAGCTTGCCTACGCCGCCGCGGTCCAGGGATTGGAAGGGGTTGGTCTCGAGAATGCCCTGTTCCTGGTAGGTGATCAGGAAGTTGCGTTCGGCATCGTCGCGGGAGTAGCCGTAGGTCATCTGGGTCAGATCGTTCGTCCCGAAGGAGAAGAATTGGGCAACCTTGGCGATCTCACCCGCGGTCACAGCGGCGCGCGGGATCTCGATCATCGTACCGAACTTGTAGGAGAATTTAACCTTCTTCTCTGACATGACGGCGGCGGCGATGCGCTCCAGTCTTGGCTGGATCCATTCCAGCTCGCGGACGGTGCCGGTCAGCGGGATCATCACTTCAGGCTTGACCACGATGCCGCGCAGGGTGCAATCTGCAGCCGCTTCGAAGATGGCGCGAACCTGCATTTCCACGATCTCGGGCATTGAGATGCTCAAGCGAACACCGCGCATCCCCATCATCGGGTTGGATTCGTGCATGCCCTTGATGGCAACGAGCAGGTCTTCCTTGGCCTTCAAACCGTCGGTCTCACCCTTGACGCGCATGGTGATCACTTCCTCGAGGAGTTTCTCCTCGTCGGGCATGAACTCATGCAGCGGCGGGTCGATCAGGCGGATGATGACCGGGTAGCCGTTCATCGCTTCGAACAGACCGTCGAAGTCCTTGCGCTGGTAGGGGAGAAGCTTGTTGAGTGCTTCCGTCCGTCCGTCACCGGTTTCAGAGAGGATCATTTCCTGGACGATCGGCAGGCGCTCGGGCTCGAAGAACATGTGCTCGGTGCGGCACAGGCCGATGCCGACCGCGCCGTAGGAACGGGCGCGCTGGGCATCCTTGGGATAATCCGCATTCGCCCAAACCTGCAGACCGCGAGTGGGATACCCCTTGGCGGGTGCTTCACGGACATCCTTGCGGGCGCAAATCTCATCAGCCCAGGTAAGCAGGGTCAACAATTCAGTCTGCTTTTCGAGGGACGGAGAGATTGTGGGGATCTTGCCGATGAATACTTTACCAGTATTACCATCCACAGAGATCCAGTCGCCTTCGTTGACACCCTTGCCGTCAACAACCATGACGCGCTTGTCGAGGTCGATCTTAATCGAGGATGCACCGACGACGCATGGAATACCGAACTGCCGGGCAACCACAGCCGCGTGGGAGGTGGCGCCACCTTCACTGGTGAGCACACCTTTGGAAGCGATCATGCCATGGACATCGTCAGGCTTGGTAAACGGGCGCACCATGATGGTGTCCTGTTTCTCTTCCTTTGCCATTTTTTCAGCCATATCGGCATCGAAATAGACCTGTCCAACGGCAGCACCGGGCGAAGCATTCACGCCTTTAGCAAAGAACGTACCGCCTTTTTCGGCGTTATTCATCGCCTCGACATCGAACTGCGGGTGCAGCAGGGAATCGACGTTATCAGGAGTGATGCGCTGGACAGCCTGTTCCTTGGTGATCAGGCCTTCGTTGGCCATATCGACAGCGATCTTCACCGCGGATTTGGCCGTGCGCTTGGCATTGCGGGTCTGGAGCATCCACAGCTTGCCGCGCTCAATGGTGAACTCGACATCCTGCACGTCCTTGTAATGCTTCTCGAGCTTGCCGGTGATGTCCATGAACTGCTTGTAGGCCTTCGGCATCTGTTCATTGAGATGCACGATCGGATCCGCGTTGCGAATACCGGCGACCACGTCCTCACCCTGGGCATTGATGAGATATTCGCCCATCATCACCTTCTCGCCGGTGGATGGATTGCGCGTGAATGCCACACCAGTGGCCGAGTCATCGCCCATGTTTCCAAAGACCATGGTCACGATGTTAACGGCGGTACCGAGATCGTCCGAGATGCCTTCCTTCTTGCGGTAGGCAATGGCCCGCTTACCGTTCCAGGATTCGAACACGGCCTTGGTGGCCAGCTCGAGCTGCTTGTAGACATCCTGGGGGAAGTCCATGCCCACATTCTGCTTGAATATTTCCTTGAATGTGGCGACCAGGGCCTGCCAGTCCTCCGCGGTCATCTCGGTGTCGAGCTTGTAGCCCTTGCTTTCCTTATATTGCGCCATCGGGTGCTCAAAGACTTCGTCATCCAGGTTGAAGACGGTGGTCCCGAACATTTCGATGAGTCTTCGATAAGAATCCCAGGCGAAGCGCGCATTTCCGGTTAATTTCGTTAATCCCTCTACAACCTTGTCGTTTAGACCAATGTTAAGGATTGTGTTCATCATGCCAGGCATGGAGAACTTGGCGCCCGAGCGGCAGGAGACGAGAAGAGGATTCTTGGCGTCCCCGAACTTCTTGCCGGTGGCTTTTTCCACCTTCTTCAATGCGGCGAGCATCTGGTCCCACTGTCCGGCAGGGAACTTGCCAGTCTTACGGAACTCATTACAGGCTTCAGTCGTTACTGTAAAGCCAGGCGGGACGGGTACGCCCGCACGTGTCATATCGAACAGGCCGGCGCCCTTGCCGCCTAGAAGGGAACGAACTCCCTCCCAGGATCCGGCGTATTTTTCGGCTGCTGCGACCTCTTCGAAGTTATAAACCCATTTTTTCATGATAAGCCTCCAGGGTTCAAATTTGAGTGTATCCCGTGAAGTTTACCACGAACACCCAAAGTCAAAAGTGACCAATTTTTTATGCATTTGTCAATTTGTCAGACGTATTTGTTAGCTTATTGCAAGCCTCTTTTTTCCAAATATCTGTGATAATATGTCTTGAATGGAAGCGAAAATGACCATCAAATTACTTGTTATCGACGACGACTCAGCAGTTACCGATCTACTCTCCCTGCTCTTAAAATCCCAGGGATTTGAAGTCTTTGCCACCAATAACAGTGCCGAAGGCCTGAGCATGATCCGTGAACTCGAACCGGACCTTGTTGTACTGGACCTCATGATGCCTGAAATGGACGGTTGGGAGGTCTGCAGGTCGGTCCGTCAGTTCAGCCAGGTACCCATCATCATTCTCTCCGCGTTGAACGATCCTTCCATGATTGCCAGTGTGCTGGATGCCGGCGCGGATGACTACCTGACCAAGCCGACTCCCAGTCGGGTACTGGTAGCGCATATCAACCGGCTTGCCAAGAGAAACGGGACTCTGCGTTCCTCGAACGTGAACGACTCATTGCCCCGTCCACTTACCGCGTCCTAAGGAGGGAGCACCGCTCCACCCCAAGCCGGAGGCTTTGTCCGTTAAAATGAAAACTCCCACCACCTGTGTGATGGGAGTTCTTGATTAAGCAAGCTGTTTGAGGGCCTCGGCTGTCTTCTCAGGTGCCTCCTTCATCGGCATATGGCCTGCACCGGGGATCTCTACGTAGTAGCCATTCTCCACCAGCGCCCTGGCCTCGCGGGCACGGTCGGCGGGGATAAGGGCATCTGCAACCCCATGCACGATCACAACTGGAACTTTAAGCGAAGTCAGCAGCATTGTGGAATCTACCCGCTCAGCCATGGCTTTCAAGGCGCCGATGTAGGCTGCAGGCTCCTGGCGTTCCATGGACTGACGGGCGTACTGTTGCAGGCTTGGGTCACGGGTGAATTTGGGGGTCATTGTCTCGACCACGCTGGCAATACCCTTGTCGGCCACCTCAGCAGCGGTTCTGTAGCGCCCATCCCGGCGGTCAGGAGGATCTGCTGCTGCCTGTGAAGCCACCAGGCCAAGACCAAGCGTCCGTTCCGGATAGACCCGGGCAAAGGCAAGAGCGACATAGCCGCCCATGGAATGGCCTGCGACCGCGGCCCGGGGAATGTTCAGGTAATCCAGCAGCCCGGCGATGTCGGAAGCAAAATCCTCCATCGTGTAGAATGAATCCACGGTGGTCGATTCACCAAATCCACGCAGGTCAGGAAGGATCAGATCGAACGTGTCCTCCAGCAGGGGGACGACATCCTCCCATAGATTGTGGTCGAGAGGATATCCGTGCAGGAGTACCATTGGTGTGCCTCTTCCCCGTCTCTCATAGGCGAGGTGAATCCCATTAACATCAATCGCGTCCATTTTTAAACTCCTTATTTCCAGTTCACCGGTACTTTTAATTTACTTCCCAGTTTCGAATAATAATATACAAAACCATTCTCGCGTCCGAATTCATGCACGCGGCGGGTGATATCCACATCCGACTTGCAATACTCGGCGACCTTGTCCAGCTCGCCGTTGCGGTACCATTCCACAGACTGTACGCCATCAGCCGACTTGGTGCTCCCGAGTGTTGCCCTGGCGATCGTATCCAGGCTCAGGCGAAAGTTCAACGCCCGGTGGATATCCTGCAGCAGGTCGGTCGAGCGGAAGGACCGGAAGTTTTCGCCCGGGGCATACGGCTTCAGGACTTCATAGTCGAAAAACAGGATGTTGAACCCTACGACACGGTCAGCCGCTTTGAGCTCTGCCACCAATTCACGCGCATCCTTTTCCCAGTAGACCGCAAAATCGTTCCGCTGGGTGGACCAGGTAACGCCGCAGGCCAGTCCGAGCCGCGAGGCATCACGTCCGCCCACGTCCTGAAATAGCTTTTGACTTTCCAGATCGAAGTACACAATGTTCATGGATTTTCGATTTCCTTTAGCTGTTGGCGTGCGAAGTCCAAAGCGTCTTCACGGGTCGCAATCTTACCGGTTGCCTGTCCCTCCCGGATGGCTTCCAGGAGCTGGCCAATGGTCCGGCCGGGTGCAAGCTCCAGCTCACGCATCAGATCATTGCCATCCAGCAGGCGCGGCGGGGCAACGGTCTCCTCACGTTTTTCCCAATAGTTTTCAAGCAGGAGACGAGCCACATCCAGGGCTGCCGTCCAGGTTCCCTGGGTGAGAGTCGGACCATAGGTGCCACGCAGGTCGGCCAGGCCCAGTAATACAAGGTCCACGCCGGCTTCACCCGTGTCACGGAAGAAGCGATAGATGGACCTGCGGGAAGGTTCCTTCTGCTCACCTTCCATCCGGCCGCTGAGGAAGTGGAAGCGCATGTGCTGCTGAACGATATCGCGGATCCGCCGGACCTCATCATTACTGAGGTTGAAGGCCTCGGCCCGTTTTGCAGCGGTTTCCGCTCCTTTGTGGTCATGGTCATAAAAATGGATCCTGCCGGCTTCGTCGATGGATCTGGTCGACGGCTTTTCGACATCGTGATAGAGCGCGGCAAAGAACAGCGCTGCGCGGACAGAACGGTCCGTGTTCAGGGGATCGGTGAAGTGCGCAGCGTACTGTTCACGGAAGCGCCCGATCCGCAACGTTAGCAGCCCGGTAAAGAGATCGTTTGTACTGTCGGCAGTGTAGCCCGGCGCCAGCGCGGACAGGATGTTTTCCAGGCAGCTCAGAACCCGCAGGGTGTGTTCCCAGACATCGTAAATGTGAGGTGCAGTTTGGGGTACGCCTTTTAAAGCTGCAAGCTCCGGGAGCAGGTACGGGAAGACACCAAGCATCTCCAGTGCCCGAAGGGATGCATCAGGTTTGGGCCCTCCGAGGATTTTAAAGAGCTCATCCCGTAGGCGCTCGGGAGAGATATTGGGAAGCAGATGGGCGGCCTGTTTCATGCCCTCCCGGGTTTCTGCCTGGATCTTGCAGCCAAATGCGGCTGCCTGGCGCACGGCCCGCAGGATCCGCACGGGATCATCCCGCAGGGAGGTGGAGGAGCAGGCACGGACCAGGCGGTTGCGCAGATCGGATGCACCGTTCAGCGGATCGATCAATGTCTGATCGTGCAGGTTAAATGCAATGGCGTTCATGGTGAAATCACGGGCCCGCAGGTCCTCGTCCAGCGTGCTGCCGCGATAGGTTGCAAAATCCAGATAGGTGCGGCTACCGTCGGCGCCTGTGACAATGACACGACCTGTGTCGCGCTCATCGTCCAGGACCATAAAATCTGCATCCAGGGCGTTGGCCGTGCGCCGGGCCAGGGAGATGCCTTTCGCAGGCACGGCAAAGTCAAAATCCGGCGAGAGGCGCTTGAGCAGGATGTCCCGCACGGCCCCGCCGACCAGGTAGATCTCCTGGCCGGGCAGGGCGTCCCGGACTCTGTCAATTAAGGGTGAATAGGAAAATGGGATGGGCATGAAAACGATTTCCGGTCTTTCCTTGTGCCTGCTCGTTTGCGCCGCGCGCAAAGCCTGTTCGGGAGTTCCTCCCTGGGCGATGATCCGGCCATTCAAGCGGGCCACCCAACGACCGGCGTATGGGGATGCGGGGTCCCGGGGTTCGTCAGACATGCGATTCGATCAGGCCGGCGGTCTGTATTTGTCCAGGTCCACGACGCCGACAAACGGCAGGTTGCGATAGTATTCATCGATGTCCAGACCGTAGCCAAATACAAATTTATTGGGGATGGTGAAACCGCAGTAATGGATGGGTACATCCGCTTCGCGCCGCTCGGCCTTGTCGAGCAGGGTACAGACCTTCAGGCTGCGGGGCTGGCGGATGTTGAGAAGCTCGAGGACGGAGGCGATCGTGTGGCCGCTGTCAATGATATCCTCGACGAGCAATACGTCCTTATCATGGATATCAGTCTGCAGGTCAAGCGATACGCGGACCGTACCGCTGGACTCCCGCTTTCCAATTCCATAGGATGATACGGCCATAAAGTCCATCGCATGCGGCGAAGTGATCTTGCGGCTCAGGTCCACCAGAAATGGGACGCCGCCGCGCAGGATGCAGATCAACAACAGGTTGCCCTCGGGGTAATCTGCACTGATCTGTGCGCCAAGCTCAGCAGTACGCTTTTTAATGGATTCTTCATCGATGAGAATTTCAGCCAGGAATTCGTTATAGTCTTGCATTGCAGTAGTTCCTACGTTTGGGAGAGGGTTATTTTCTGTCTTGCAGTTACAAACCTAAAACCAAGTATACGCCTGAGATGCCGTGTTGCGAATCAGGATTCCGCAGTGAGTCTGGGTCCTAACGCGGCACTTCGTGGTGCAGCCTGCAGCGAGCTTCGTACAGCTCCGACGCACCGACGATCACCACCGGGTCGTCATAGCGTGCCGGTTTGCCGTTGACCAGTCGTTGTGTGCGGGATGCCTCGTCCCCGCAGACCATGCAGATGGCATGCAGCTTGCTCACATGCTCGGCCCGGGACATCAGAAGGGGCATCGGACCGAACGGCTCGCCGCGGAAATCCATATCCAGCCCTGCCACCAGGACGCGGACGCCGCGACAGGCAAGCTCTTCTGCCAGCAGGACAATGTCGGGGTCGAAGAACTGTGCTTCATCAATCGCCACGACTGTTGTGTCACTGTCAATCTTGTCACGTACATCTGCAGCATTTTCAACGGGAATGGCATCATAGTCAGATCCTGCATGAGAGGTCACCTTCTCCACGGCATAGCGAACGTCGATGGCCGGTTTAAAGACCTGGACCTTCTGCCTGGCAATGGTGGCACGTACAAGGCGTCGGATCAACTCATCAGTTTTGCCGCTGAACATGGACCCGCAGATGACTTCAATGGAACCGTGTGTGTGACGCATACATTCTCCTGGCCTCCTCGACCGAAGGGGGTGGGGGTAAAATTTTACGGGCATGGCGCTCAGCGCCATGCCCGTAAGTTTACCTGAGATTATTTATTCTGCAACCCTTATGCAGCAGCTGCGGGAATTTCGTAACCGAGAGAGCGCAGCTTCTTCTTGGCTGCGGTCAGGGATGCCTGGCCGAAACCGGGGACTGCCAGGATGGCCTCGTTGCCGCCGCTGAGCTTTTCCAGGAACTGGCCAACGTTGGTAATGCCAGCCTTCTCGAGGGAGTCAACCGCGCGGGTGGTCAGGCCCAGGTCTGCGATCGGGCGCTCTGGAGAACCCTTGAGCTCTTCCTTGGCCTTCTGCTGCTCGACATAGGTCTGGCGGACGGACAGCTTCTTATAGAAGCGATCGACCTGACCCTCGATATCCAGGATGCGGGAAGCTTCACCGGTAAAGAAGGGATGGCAATTGGAGCAGATGTCGACGCGCAACTCCTTTTTGGTCGAGCCGGTTGTCCAGGTCCGGCCACAGGAGGCACAGGTGACCTTGGCATCTGTATAATAAGTGGGATGGATCTTTTCCTTCATGTTATACCTCTGCCTGCTGCGGGACAATGTTGACGCGCTTCTGTCCGTGGACGAGATCGTACATGACGACGCCGTCCGAGGTCGCGAACAGGGTGTCGTCCTTGCCGGCGGACACATTCAGACCGGGTTTGATCTTGGTGCCACGCTGGCGCACGAGAATATTGCCGGAAAGAACAAACTGGCCTGCGTAGCGCTTGACGCCCAGACGCTGGGAATTTGAGTCTCTACCGTTGCGGCTTGAACCGCCACCTTTTTTATGAGCCATTTCTACCTCACTCTACTTCTTGCTTGTTTTCTTTGCGGCAGGTTTCTTTTCGGCCTGAGGCTTGTTGCGTCCGCCTGAAAGTTTGTCCTGCAGTTTCTTTAGGGCATCCCAATCACCGTTGGCCGCAAGCTTTGCCTGCTCGGGCCAGGTGGTCGGATCCATCATTTTTAATCCGGCATTGCTAAGAATTTTCTGAAGATCTTCAACCTTGGCCATTGACAAGGCTTCAAAGGTGAAAATACCGGCTTCGTTCAAAGTCTTTGCGACTTTGGGACCGATTCCTTCGATCTTGGTGAGATCATCCACCTCGATCTTCTTTTCAACCTTGGCTTCAGCCTGGCGCTCTTCATCAGGGCGGCCAATAAAATCGACCATCAACCGGGTGTACTGCTGGCGATGCCCGCCGCGCACGCGAATGCGCTTCTTCGGGCGATATTTAAATCGGTCGATCTTGGGGCCTTTGATGTGGTCCACCACCGTGACTTTGACGAGAATGTCGCTCACTGTGGGTGTTCCGACCAGGACATCGTCGCCGTCTGCCATGAGCAGGATGCGGTCGATGTCGAATTTATTACCCGCTTCCACGGGCAGGCGATCCACTTCGATGGTGCGCCCTTCGATGGCACGGTACTGCTTGCCACCGCTTTCAACAATTGCAAATCTCATTTTTTATTTTCTCCAGTCATTCACTTCGCCGCGTGCCTGCGGAGCTCTTTCACTCGTCGCCTGCGAACGGGGAAGCTGGGTTACATAGAACCGCCTCAGCCAAACCTACTGCTGAGGCAGAAGCGGACGATATTATACATGGGGGTGGGGGATGTGTCAATAATGTGAGGCGGGAATGTATGCAAAGACGATCCTATATCAATACGGAGGTCGAATTTTCCTTGGTAATATGGTTAATTTCAGGATATTATAAGCAAAATT
>JBLMZU010000360.1:0-10854 GCA_050258995.1 Bacteroidota bacterium | reverse complement strand
CGGGATGACGCCCCGGGCGCCGAGATTGACCGGGTTGGTGCTGGAGCCGGGTTTGATGTCGATCTTGATGTTAATTGTGATGTAAGTTGCAGGGAGTTGCCATAGGACCGCATGCCTGAATCCAGTGTCTGTTCCGAAGAACTTATCACTTATTCCCATGATCTGTCCTGAGTTATTTATTCCGACAGCATTACTATCACCGCCTTCCAATGTGCCCAGATCAATCATTCCATCCTTTTCTGTCCACAGGAATGCGTGTCTTTCTCCTGAGGGCAAACTGCTTTCGCCTACAATCTGGCCCAGTTTGTTGATGTCATGTGCACTACTGTAGTTTCCCCCCAATGTGCCTAGATCTTGCATGCCTTTTTCGGGTGTCCACAGGAAAGCATGTGCATATCCAGATATAGTATCGCTCGAACCAATCACCTGTCCCTGATCATTAAATCCCCTGACCCTGCTTTGACTATCCGGCAGCGAGCTTAACGTGCCAAGGTCGATTAACCCTTTTTCGGGTGTCCACAGAAAGCCGCGCTGGTGAAAATAATCTACGTATCTCGATCCTGCGATCTCTCCATTATTGTTTATAAATAATTCGCTAGTAAAGAAATCGACATAAAAACCTAAATCCTGCATGCCCGTTTCTTGAGTCCAACGGAATGCGTGGGAAAAAGGCGTTGTGGGGAGTTCGCTCCAGCCGACTACTTGGCCATGATCATTGATGCCTACAGCGAAGGCCACGGAACTCATCCTATTCCCTGCCAGGGTTCCGAGGTCTTGCAGACCTTTGTCCTTACTCCATAAAAATGCATGCTTTTGTTTCCCAGTAACTCCATCGTTCACAATTTCTACATCAAATTCTCCAACAACTTGCCCGAGATCATTGACACCTCCTGGGTAACTGGCGGTGTTTGTCAGTTGTATATAGCCATTGGATGGGGACCAGAGAAAGGCTGCACCGAGCTTGTGCCCAACTACCTGTCCCTGATTGTTGATGTAAATTGCCTGATCGATCCCCAAAATTTGACTAAGATCCTGCATCCCGTTCTTAAGGTCCCATAAAAAGGCATTAGCATAGCTTTGTCCTACTACCTGCCCAAGATCATTCATGCCAAACGGGATACTTTCTGGGCCACCCAAAGTACCTAAATCGATGATTGGTATTTCATTTTGAGCCTGCGCCGGACTGATGGAAAAGCTCACCAAACATAAGACAACTAGAAGGGCGGCGAAGATGCGTGTTTTCATGGCGTAGTTCCTCATTATGTATGAAATAGATAACCGGCCAGGCAGGCCGGTTTCGCTATTGGCTCCCCAATGCTCGCCCTCACGAGTGAGTTGAGCGACCAACACAAAAGCACTGGATCTATGCCGCCTTAATGTCCCAGGCTGCGATGTGTGCTGCAATGTGCAATATTTAGTTGGCTTGCTATTGAAACAGTCTGCTTCACCCCTCTAACAGATAAATTTTTCTCGTCCCTATGGAAGATATATTAGGACAATTTTCACAAGAATACAAGCATGACATTTGTCACTAAAAGGTTACAACTGGTCGATCTGGAGTCCGGGGGTTGGGTAGACCATACTGCCAAGGTTAATGGCAAACAATCCCCGGCTGCATGTCAGCCGGGGATTGTCTTCTGCGTTTTATGGATCACAGGTCACAGTAGGCAGCCAGTAGCCCTGCGTGGCAAGCGCTGCAACAGTGTCTGTGTGGGTGCAGCTCAGGAGACCGTCATTGTCATAGAACCTGAGGGTCACCGCCGCTGCAGTCGTCTCTGTGTTTTGCACGTAGAATGCTGCGTTGTAGGAGTCCCAGGCCTTGTTGAAGAGCATCGGCAGGTAGGAGCTTGTGCTGCCTGCGCTGAAGCCGTTGTAGGTGGTCACCTGGGTATCGATATGCGGACGGCCTACGCCGACCACCGGCTGGTCGGAGGTCACCACCACGCCGCCGACCCAGCCCGCATTCAGCGAGCCGGTGTCGCAGGTCGCCGTCGGCACCCAGTAGCCCTTGGAGGCCAGGGGCGGGATGCTGTCTGCCCGGGTGCATTTCAGGATACCGTCGCTGTCGTAATACCTGATCGTAATTCTGGCCTGGGTGGATGCACTCGTGTTCTGCAGATAGAAAGCCGCGTTGTACGAGCCGCCAAACGCACCCTTGAACAGCATGGGGATGTAGGAGCTCAGGTTGCCGGCTGTGAAGCCGTTATAGGTCGTCACCTGGGTGACGATGTGCGGACGTCCCACACCGACGATCGGCTGGTCAGAGCTCACGACCGCACCGCCCACCCAGCCATCGGGCAGGGAGCCGCTGTCGCAGGTCGCCGTCGGCACCCAGTAACCTTTGGATGCCAGCGGGGCGATCGTATCTGCCTTCGTGCACTGCAGGAGGCCGCCGCTGTCATAGTACCTGATCGTGATATTCGCAGCGCTGCTGGTATTCACATTCTGGAGATAGAACGCCGAATTGTACGAGCCCCCATAGGCGCCCTTGAACAGCATCGGGATGTAGGAGGTCAGGCTGCCTGCAGGGAAGCCGTCGTAGGTCATCACTTCCCCTCCGACATGCGGACGTCCCACCGCTACGATCGGCTGGTCGGAGGTCACCACGGCGCCACCCACCCAGCCGTCTGCCAGCGAGCCGCTGTTGCAGGTTTCTGCCGGCATCCAGTAGCCCTTGGAGGACAGCGGGGAAATCGTATCGGTCCTGGTGCACTGCAGGACGCCGTTGCTGTCATAGTACTTGATCGTGATTTTGGCCTGGTTGGATGTGCTCACGTTCTGGACGTAGAGAGCCGAGTTGTAGGAGCCGTAGGCCTTTTTGAACAGCATCGGCACATACGAGGTCAGGCTGCCGGACGAGAAGCCATTGTACGAGGCAACTTCCGCCCCTACATGGGGACGACCCACCTCCACGATATTCCTGTTCGATGTGATCGATACGCCACCCACCCAACCCCTGGACAGACGAGGATCGTACTCGTAGGCGCCCATGTCACAGGACTTTCCCTGCGGACGTGAGACGTCATCACGATCCTGGGCCGGACAGCCGGTGTTGGTGCCACTGTCGATTACCGGAGAGGCTGCCTGTACGTGCAAGTCACCGCTGGCGGGATCTTTAAATAAAGGATCTGCATCTATATTGCCAGTGCCGGGCCAGCCGCCCTGTACATCGCTATAACTGATTGTCGTACTGGTGGAAATGCCATCGCTGATTTTGGGCTCACTGTTACTCCAAAAGATGGCGTTGATAAGACTTGGATTACTTACAGCACCGAGCTTGTTGTTGATGTTGTATATCGCTCCTCCGCCTTCGTCCACAGAATTTGCGGCGTTGGAAAAGAAGGTGACATTTGCGAGCGTGGGATTGCTGGTATCGTTATAGATCGCCCCTCCGGCGAAGTCGGCTGAATTGGCGGAGAACAGGATGTTCTTCATCGCCGGGTTGCTGAAGGTAATGTAAATTCCGCCGCCTCTTTCAGCATGGTTTTTTGCGAAGGTAACGTTGGTCAGCATGGGCGAGCCGCCCTGACCATTTCGGATTTCCATCCCTCCGCCCACAACGGCGGCGTAATTGGCCGAGAACGTGACGTTCACCAGGGTTGGACTGCCAGATTCGCTGGACATCCCCGCACCGCCTCCTGCCTTGTTGGCGGAAAAGATGGTATTCATCAGAACCGGGCTGCCGCCCTGGTTATAGACGCCGCCCCCGGACACATTATTGTCATCCCAGTCACACGCCTGGCCGGCGGTGATGACGAATCCGTCCAATACGGTGGCGTTATTGGTGCCGCTGGTTGTAACCACATGGTAGCTGTTTTTGCCCTTTATATCCTCCGGGGTCTCGGCAATGAAATTGCCGTCGATGTTGACATCATTTTGGTCGATGTCACCGCTCAGGACGGTCTCATGGCTTTGCCAGTTGCGCTGGTCGCGGCTGGTTTCCGTACCGGCAAAGCCACCATACAGGCCGACCCCATTTTTAAGATGGAAAGTGGCATTTCGGTCTGTCAGGCTCGTGGTCGGTTTGTAGACGCCGGCCAGCACCCAGATCTCCTGGCCGGAGACGGCCTTGGTCAGGGCATACTGCAGGCCGCAGGCACTCGCCCAGCTACTGCAGGAGCCGCTGGTCAGACCGCCCGGCCTGGCATACAGGACTCCGGACGCAGCATGTACAGGGACAGGAAATAGAAAAGCTGCAAGTAGCGCGATCGTGACAACTGATTGAAGAACTCTTTTTGTGTTCATGCCCGCCTCCTTGGATTAAACAAACAACCGGCCATACAGGCCGGTTTCGCTACTGGCTCCCCAATGCTCGCCCTCACAAGTGACACAAGTGAGTTGAGCGACCAACGTTAAAGCATTGGTTCATTGCCGCCATCCCCCTGCCTTCATCGATGAAGCGCGATGTCCAGTTTACAATCCGAAGAAAGGAAGTACCGGTAAAAGAAGCCGCCCGGTCCTATAACAGTAATTCCACCCATAATTATCATAGCAAAAACAAAATGCCGATTCAAGTAGTCCATTGGTTCGAAATGAAAAAGCAATACAACCGGCTGGCATGTTTCCACAAAGATGCGTCCGGCAGAGCAAGTCTGCCGGACGGCTTTGTTGCTGGGGATGCAGGTCTACTTTGCCAGCTTTTCCACCGGGTACTGGATCTCCGTCACGGTCTCGGGGTCGGTCTGGCTGCCATTCTTGTTCGGGCGCAGGTAGACCTCCCGGCAGGGACCGGTGATGCGGTAGCCGTTGTCGGTGATCCACTGGCCGAGGGCGTTATAGGCCTCGCCGATGGTGACGAACGGTCCGTGGTGGATCGTGCAGGCCAGACTGTCGATGGCGGGCAGCGTCCGCACCTTTATGCGGCGTGACTCGCTGAGATCCACGTCGATCTGTTCGCAGACCTCCAGGTCCCAGTCGCGCTCCTTGAACTCATCATCGTAATACAGCGTAAAGCATGCTCCGTTGGGACGGAATTGGTTCATTGCCAGGTAGCCGCCCAGCTCCTTCCACAGCGGGCCCTGGGCGGGCGGGGTGGGGACGATATCCCGTACGGAAGCGACCCTGATCTGCTCCGCGCTCTTGATCACAACTTCATACTTGGACATGCATTTCTCCTGTTCGATTTGCCTCAGCCGTATCTCGATGCGCTCCAGACGCTCCGCCTCCTGCTGCATCCGCTGGCGGGCCTCGGCTTCACGCAACTTGAGCATGCCGCGCATCTGCTCCACCGACAGGTCATCGTCGAGAAGACGGCCGATCTCCTCGAGCGAAAAGCCCAGCTCCTTGAGCGCCAGGATGCGGTTCAAGGTCGGCAGCTGGCTGTATTCGTAGAGGCGGTAGCCCGTAAAGGCATCCACCTCCACCGGTTTGAGCAGGCCCACTTCATCGTAGTAGCGCAGCGTCTTTACCGGGACACGACTGAGTTTTGAAAAGTCTCCGATCCGGATCATGGGGAAGGACCCTCCGATGCCCGTTATACACCCTCCAGCGGCGGGAGAGTCAAGAGCTAATATGCCATTTCTCACTTGACCCATCCCCTTTCCCGTCCTAAAATTCAATTGCCTGACAAATTATCAACACGAATGTCATTCTGATTCAAGCAAGTATCTCACCTGTGACCGGAGATCCCTGGTCGCAACCTGCGCCTCTCTGGATGACATCCTCAATCAAGGAGAACCCATGACCGACTTTTTATTCCGCGGAGACCTGTCTGACCTCGATCCCGACGTCGATGAGCTGATAAAGTTCGAGGCCGAGCGCCAAGCCCGCAAGCTGATCCTGATCCCGAGCGAATCGACCGCGCCGCAAGCGGTGCGTGAAGCTCTTGGCTCTGTGTTCCAGAACATATACGCCGAAGGCTATCCCGAGGAGGAGACGCGCTGGATGTCCGAAGAGGAGATTTTGGACTACCCGGCGCGTCTTGCTGACTACCGCCGCAACGGCGACCCGCGCTACTACAAGGGCGTCGAGTATGCGGACGTGGTCGAGGCTCTGGCCCGCAGGCGCGCGGCGGAGACCTTTGCCGCCAACGGCTTCACTGCCGATCAGATCTATGTCAACGTACAGGCCCTCTCCGGCGCGCCTGCCAACAACGCCGTCTACCAGGCGCTGGTCAACCTGGGCGATACCATTATGGGCCTCAACCTGCTGCACGGCGGGCATCTCTCACACGGCTCGTCCGTCAACCGCTCGGGCAAGTGGTTCAAGCCTGTCCATTACACCGTGGATGAGAACGAGCGGCTCGACTACGACAGGATCCGTGCCCTGGCACTGGATGCCAAACCGAAGCTCTTGATCGCCGGCTATTCCTCCTACTCCTGGGTCCCGGACTGGAAGAAATTCCGCGAGATCGCCGACGAGGTCGGCGCCTACTTCCTGGCGGATATCTCACACATCGGTGGACTGGTGGCGGCGGGCGTGGTGCCTTCGCCGGTCGGGATTGCCCATGTGGTCATGTCTACGACTCACAAGAGCCTTGACGGCCCGCGCGGTGCCGTGCTGCTGACCACCGACCCGGCTATTGCGAAGAAGATCGACAAGGCGGTCTTCCCGGGCGAGCAGGGCGGGCCGCACGTCCATGTCTTTGCCGGGCTGGCGCTGACCTTCAAACTGGCGCAGACCAAGCAGTTCAAACAACTGCAGGCCCAGACGGTCAGGAACGCCCAGGCCATGGCAGACCAGTTCCAGAAGCGCGGCCTGCGCGTCCCGTTCGGCGGCACGGACAGCCACCTCGTCAACGTGGATGTGACCTCCGTCAAAGGCCCGGACGGCACGCCGCTCTCCGGCGACCAGGCGGCGCGCATCCTGGACATTGTCGGTGTGGTGGTCAACCGCAACACCATCCCCGGCGACAAAAATTCACTCGATCCTTCAGGCATCCGCCTCGGCACGCCGTGGATCACCCAGCGCGGCTTCAACGAGAAGACCACCCGCGAGCTGACCGATATCATGGCCGATGTGATCCTGGCCTGCGCGCCCTACGCGGTGGACACGGTCCGCAAAGGACGCGCCCGCCGGGCCAAGATCGATTTCAATATGTTGAACGATGCAAAACTAAGAGTGCGCAAGCTGGCCAAGAGCGCCGGCATCGACTACGAGTACGAGAAGAGCCGCTACCCGCACTTCTATTACCTCGACGATACCAGCAAGAGCGGCGCCTTCGAACTGGACGGCGAGCGCGTCCGCCAGGTGCTGGATTACGCCACCTCGGCCGATCTCTCTGCCTTGAAGAAGGGCAGATCCGTCACAACGTCGATCGCCACGCCGCGCGGCATTGTCCGCTGCGTGCTGACCTGCCTGGGCCCGAACCGTTATCAATTGGAGGTCCCGCCGACCAAGATCGGCGTGGTGGGCACCTGGCTGCGCGATTTCTCGGATGGTTATGTCTCGCTCAACCTGAACGGCGAGAAGGACTTCTCCGCGGCGCGCATGCCGGGACCCTTTGTGGTCAGTGATGTCAAGAAGAAAAACCTGAAGCCGGGTGTGCTGCCGGTGCGCCGACGCGGCGCGATCGTGGATAAGCCCTATTATGTCGGCGTCCGCACGATCGTCGAGAAGGAACCGCTGCCGCCGTTCGAATGGACCGAGCCCGCCGACCCGCCCATCAAATTCACGGCGCTGCACGATACGCACAAGTCCCTGGGCGCCAAGATGGTCCCGTTCGCCGGCTGGGACATGCCGGTCTGGTACACGTCGGTGGTGGAGGAGCATCTCGCCACCCGCCAGAACGCGGGCCTGTTCGACGTCTCGCACATGGGCGTCTACGAAGTGCGCGGCGCGGACGCGGCCTCCTTCCTGGATACGATCTGCGCCAACGACTGCGGGGGTCTTCGACCGGGCGAGTCGCTCTATTCGCAGTTCCTGACCCCCGACGCGGACGTGATCGATGACACCCTCATCTACCGCCGCGGCTGGGACAAGTTCCTGGTGGTGGTCAACGCCTCCAACGACGACAAGGACCGCACCTGGTTCGAGTGCGTGCGGGATGGCAAGGTGAAGATCGACAACAACCGCCCGTGGACACGGACCTATGGCTATGCTGCCGAGATCGCCAACCTGCGCGACCCGCAGGCCGGCGATAACATGCGCGTCGACATCGCCCTGCAGGGACCGAAGTCCCGCGACACCCTGCTCGCCATGGGCGTGGACGACGAGACCCGTGCCCGCATCATGAAGCTGAAGAGAACTGAATTATGCGACGCGGTGGTCGGCGGCTTTGACCTGATTGTCTCGCGCACCGGCTACACCGGCGAGAAGATGGCCTTTGAATTGTTCGTCCACCCCGACCGCGCCGTGGACTTCTGGAACGCGGTACTGAAAGCCGGCGAGCCGTTCGGCGTCAAGCCCATCGGCCTGGGCGCCCGCGACTCCCTGCGCACCGAAGCCGGTCTGCCTTTGTACGGTCACGAAATGGGACTTGGCTCCGGCAAGTTCGGTCAGCGCGACCTGGGTGTGGCCGAAGGAGGCTTTGGCTCCTACATCAAGCCCTACAAGCCCTACTTCATCGGCCGCGAAGCCTACGTGGCCCGCGAGCAGGAGCGCCGGGGCGTGGTGGTCCGCTTCCGCTTCGACGACCAGCGCGTCCGCATGGCCCACAACGGCGACCCGGTCGTCAACGCCAGCGGCGAGCGCATCGGCTGGGTCACCTCCTGCGCCGTGGACGCTGAGCGCTTCCTGACCGGCCAGGCCTACCTGGATCTGGCATACACCAAGGAAGGCTCGCCGATCGGCATCCACCAGGGCGGGAACACGGACCGGCCCGCGACCCCGGCGAAGGTGGTCAGCAGGTTCCCGAAGTTGTAGTACTTGGTAGGTGGTAATTAGTAATTGGGACGGTGGAAGGTGGGACGCCGTCCCTTTTGATTCTGCCCTCAAAGTGGCTGTATAATATTTGCAAGATGACAGTCGTACATGTTCCAACCGTCGACAAGCGCAAGCGCATTCCACAAAAAGCCATTGACCAGGTTGTGGAGCAGATTGTGGAAATGTTCAAGCCGCAGAAGATCATCCTGTTCGGCTCGTACGCGCGTGGCAATCCACGGCCGGAGAGTGATGTGGATTTGCTGGTTGTGATGGATACCTCACTCAAAGAAAGCAAACAATCTCTAGAAATACGCCGATATCTCGATGTAATGTTTGGTTTGGATCTGATTGTTCATACACCGAACCGTTTGAAGGAACGTGTGGATATGGGTGATTGGTTTCTGCGCGATGTTCTAAATGAGGGAAAAGTATTGTATGAATCCGGCAGTCGCTGAGTGGATATCAAAGGCTGAAGACGATTTCCAACAGCAGGCTGTGAACTGCGGGCGCGTAAGTCCCCGAATTATGATGCCGTTTGTTTCCATGCCCAGCAATGCGCAGAAAAATATCTGAAGGCCGTATTACAGGAAAGCGGAACGCGAATCCCCAAGATCCATTTTCTGTTGGAACTGCTTGGGATGATAATAAAAATTGATGGAAGTTATGAGTTTTTAAAAGCGGATCTTGAGACTTTGGAAGAGTATGCGGTGCGATTTCGCTATCCAGGTCACTTTGCCGAGAAAGAGGAAGCACAGGTAGCATACGCTGCAACAGGAGCTGTACGGAAATTTTGTAGACAGAAAATGATCTGGAGTGATGGAAGTATCTATCAACAGCGATCGCTTGCTGACTGACCTGAGACATCGGCAAAGGTGGTGAGTAGGTTCCTGCAATTGTAGTTGGTAAATTGGTAAGAGACAGATTGGGACGGCGGAGAGGGACGCGGTCCCTTTTTATTTTCTCGAGGGATTTAGATTTGTTGTCAATTCCAAATAAAGTCGATAAGATTGACAGGCAGGCATCCGGTGAATCCATGCAAACACCATCTACAAAGTCAACCCAATGAGAAAAATCGGTCCCATGTGGAAGGATTTGCAGCAGGGATATTTAAGCATTGCCAGGTCCCAGCGGCTGTTGGAGCTGGAGTGGACAAGGGCGATCAAGGTCGCGGAACGTCGCATCCATCAGCGCAGGCTGCAGGCCTGGTCGGCGAAGGTGGCCTCCGAGCTGCGCCGCCAGCGAACGTTGAAGATCCTCACGCCGCTCGCCTTTGTCGTGATGTGTTCCTGCGCGTTCTTTTCCTCCCTGCTGCCCTTCGCCCTTTTGTCCTGGGGAGGCGCGATCTTTGTCTCGGTGATCATGCTGGTCGTCCTAGTCGGACAGACCGCGGTGGTGGAAAGACTCGAGAAGAACCCGCCTCCCAAAACGGCTGGCGGTAGAAAATTGCTCAATATCACAGAAAAGTGGTGGGACGGCCTCAAGCCAGCTCCCATACAAATAAAAGTGGATGGCGATACGGGAGAAAAACTGCTGGTGGATAGCCTGGAAAAACAACTGTCCAGCCAATATATTGCCTTGAACAAGTTCATGGTGCTGCACAATCTCGATGCCGACGTGCTGATACTGGGTCCAAGCGGGATGTGGTTGCTGGAGAGCAAGTATCACAGCGGCAAGGTCATCTGTCGCAACGGGGAGTGGTTCCACGAGAAAAGGTATTATGGGAAAGGAGGCATCCCCAAAAAGGAGACCCTGCCCTGGAAGCCTTATGACGAGCAGTGGCTGCGTGAGAGGGAAGCGATCACCCGGACCATCCAGCGCCGCCTGCCACAGGATCTGCACTGGCTCGCGGATGAGATGCGGGGCGGCCTGGTCTTCACACACAAACATATCACACTGGAGATCGACCCATCCTGCCGGGTGGAGTACGGCGACATTCCCTACTGGGTTAAGCAGATCAACAACAGTCCGTCCCTGCCAAGCTTGACGACCGAGGTGCTTCTCTGCGCTGTCGATACATTACTGGAATACGCCAACGAGATCTCGGCAGAACAT
>JBLMZU010000359.1:0-3644 GCA_050258995.1 Bacteroidota bacterium | reverse complement strand
CTCCTCCCATCCTTTTTTATTTGCATTTTCTTTTGCGCTCTTGACTTCCCACATCATCTGTGTGTGAATTACACGGCGGTCGTTTTGCTCGACGAGCTTCCCCCGGATCTGCGCTGGGGCATGACCGCTTTTGCAGACATCGAGGTGAGTGAATGAACGCCACCCTAATGATCGAGACTCATGACCTGACGCGCATCTACGGGGATGGGGAGGCGATCCGCGCCCTGGACGGCGTCACCATGTCTGTGGAAGCCGGGGAATTCCTGGCCGTAATGGGTCCCAGCGGCAGCGGCAAAAGTACACTACTCAATGTTTTGGGTACCCTGGATATTCCCACCAGCGGCAGGGTGTTCGTCCATGGGCAGGACCTGTCCACCCTGCGCGATGTGGACCGGTTCCGTGCCAAGACGGTCGGGTTCATGTTCCAGCTGCATAATCTTCTGCCCACGCTGACCGCCCGTGAAAATGTGGAAATCCCGATGATGGGTTTTTTGAATGCCAGCTCGCGCCGTAAACGTGCTGAGGAGTTGCTGAGATTGGTTGGGTTGGGCGACCGACTGAATCACCTTCCCGGGCAGCTTTCAGGTGGACAACGCCAGCGCGTGGCCGTTGCCCGGGCCCTGGCTAACCAGCCCCCGCTCGTGCTGGCAGATGAGCCCACCGGTAGCCTGGATACCAACGCCGGGCAGGATTTGATGAATCTGCTCAAGGAATTGAACCGCTCCCAGGGTGTCACCTTTATCGTCGTCACCCATGATCCAAGTGTTGCCCGCCAGACCCAGCGTGTGCTGGTCATGGCAGATGGAAGGATCGTGCGTGAAGATCGTATTGGCTCCCCGCTGGAGGAGGATTTAAAGATGTGGCGTCATTCAGTCCTGGGACAGCAGATCATTTCTGGCAACCCGGCTGAACTGGAGGCTTTGGGCATTTCAATGCATCAGATCAATGATGTGAAGGCTGTACTGGAAATGACAAATGGACAACAAGAAGTTAGATGATGAATGGTGCTTTCCACAAAGAGCATCGAAGATACATGAAACTGCCGGGCAGAATTCTGTCCATGCGATAGCTGGCCAACTATGAAGATGACCAACTTGCATAATCTGACTGCTTATCGACGGTGGGCTCCGATCTATGATGCAACCGTCAACCATATCTTCCTGCCAGGAAGAAAGCGTGCTTTTGAGGTACTCGCTCTGCAGCGCGGGGAAAGAGTATTGCTCGTCGGCGTTGGTACCGGAGCCGACTTTCCCTATTTACCAGGCGGTGTGGATGTGATGGGAATTGATCTGAGCCCGGAGATGCTGTCCAGAGCCCGCCTCAAACTGCACCAATGCCTGGCCGATGTGACTCTCATTCAGGGCGATGCACAAAACCTACTTGTCAAACCAGCATCCTTCGACGCCGTGGTTCTGAACCTGATCTTATCCGTGATCCCGGATGGAAGGGCCTGTCTGCAAGCCGCCATTCAGGCCCTCAAGCCAGGCGGTCGTATCGTGATTTTCGACAAATTTTTACCAGAAGGTAAGGAGCCATCCTCGATACGCATGTTTTTCAATCTCTTCAGTACATTTCTTGGAACCGATATCAACCGCCGCCTCAGTGACTTGATACAGGGCGCCTCGTGCGTCATCAGCCATGAGGAATCGAGCATTGGAAATGGCATGTACCGGGTCATCCTGCTCAACCGGACTTAATGGCAGGCAGATTCCGCAGGAAGGATTAAAAGGTATACAAGCCCTGCCAACGGTTACAACGCTACCTATAGCCGATGGGTTGTACGGAAGGATCCCATCTGCATTCGTGTGGCCAGGTTGGAATCGTCTCAGTTCCGCAGATAGCTCTCACTGGTCTTACAGAAACCATCTTCGGCATTGAACAGCATCGTTTTCACATTGTAGGTTTTATAATGGATCCATGGCTACGCAAATCCTGGCCACAAAACTGTATATCCCTCCACCGCGCCCCAAAACGGTTTCCCGCCAGCGGCTGATTGGTCGTTTGCATGATGGTCTGGCGATGGGCTGCAAATTGACGCTTATCTCCGCCCCGGCTGGCTTTGGCAAGACGACTCTGCTCAGCGACTGGGTCGCCGGTTTTGCGAGCCCGGTTGCCTGGCTGGCCCTGGATGAGGGGGATAACGATCGATCCCGCTTTCTGACATACCTCATCGCAGCGTTGGAGACCATTGCGCCGAATATTGGAAAAGGAGAGCTGGCTGCCATCCCATCCTCTCAGACTTTGCAGACCGAAGCGATTCTAACAGCCCTGATCAATGAGATTGCTACCATCCCGGGGAATTTCGTCCTGGTCCTGGATGATTACCATGTTCTCGATTCGGAACCAATCCACCATGCTCTCGACTTTCTGCTTGAGCACCTGCCTCCCCAGATGCATTTGGTTATTGCAACACGTGAAGATCCACAGCTGCCTCTAGCCCGATACCGCGCCCGGGGGCTTTTGACTGAACTGCGGGCCGCCGACCTGCGCTTTACCCCGGTCGAAGCCGCCGAGTTTCTCAATGAGGGGATGGGCTTAACTCTCGCGCCGGAAGACATCGCCGCGTTGGAAACGCGCACCGAAGGCTGGATCGCGGGTCTGCAACTGGCGGCACTCTCCATGCAGGGAGTTTCAGACGCGACCCGTTTCATCGAATCCTTCACGGGAAGTCACCGCTTCGTGCTGGACTACCTGATCGAAGAAGTCCTGAGCCGACAACCCGAAAATATCCAATCGTTCCTGTTGCGCACATCCATTCTCGGCCGCCTGTGCGGTCCGCTGTGTGATGCTGTTTTGAGTTCTCCTTCTGCTTCCGGGCAGGCAACCCTGGAATATCTAGAACGCGCGAATCTGTTCATAATCCCACTTGACCAGGAGCGGCGCTGGTATCGTTATCATCATCTCTTTGCCGAGCTGCTGCGGCAGCGCCTCGGTCAACCCCAGGAATTATCCGATTATCACCTTCGCGCCAGCGCGTGGTTTGAGAGGAATGGCGACCTGGCCGAAGCCTTCCACCATGCTTTGACTGCTGGTGAATTTGGGCTGGCGGCGCGCCTGGCAGAGTATGCCTGGCAGGAAATGGATCGCAGTTTCCAGACCGCGGCCTGGATTGGCTGGGTGAAAAAATTGCCCGATGCAGTCATTTGCTCCCGACCGCGGTTATGTTTCCAGCTTGGTTCGGCTTATATGGATGCCGGAGAACCCGAAACGAGTGAGATTTACCTGCAAAACGCTGAGCGCGCCATGGCAGGCGCGACGGATCAGGCGGAGGCAAAGTCCATGGCAGGGAATATTGCCCTGATCCGCGCATCCAATGCCCAAAACCTGGGGGACCTGGCCGGAACGGTGAAATACGCTGATCTGGCCCTTCAACTCATCCCCGTTGACGATGTTTACGCCCGCGCCTCGGCTGCCATCACGCTTGAATTTACCCATTGGACCACTGGCAATCTGGAAGCCTCTCTGCGAGGCATGTACACCTGGATCGAGGACATGCAAAGGTTGGGCAAGCTGATGTTTGTGATTGCCAGCGCCTTCGCTGTGGCTGATATGCTAGTGATCATGGGCCGCCTGGAGGAAGCCGAAAAGGCCCTCCAACTTGCCATTCAACAAGCCGCTTTGATTGGCGAGGAAGCGGAGTCGGT
>JBLMZU010000358.1:0-10703 GCA_050258995.1 Bacteroidota bacterium | reverse complement strand
GGAGGAGGTCGCTTTTTTAAAAGAATAGGACTGCTCTTCCTCGATGCGCTGGGCCTGGATAATATCGTAGCCCTGCTCGAACAGGGCGATCATCTGAGGGATCATCTCGGGCGGGTGCTGCCCATCGGCATCCAGGGTAATGACGAAATCCCCGGTCGAGGCATCCAGCCCGGCGGTCAGGGCAGCCTGGTGCCCGAAGTTGCGCGACAGGGTCAGGACCCGGACGCAGTCATCCTGGCGGGCGAGCGCGGCCAGCGAATCGGGTGTCGCGTCGCTGGAACCGTCGTCCACAAAATAAATATGGAACTTGTGCGGAAGCCGTTGGATGACTTCGCAAATCTGGCCATAGGTATGTTCCACAACCCCCGCCTCGTTGTATACAGGGATGATCAAATCGATTATTTTTTCAGATTCATTCGGGGACATTCAAATTACCGCTTTTGCATTAATAACCGAACAATCCGGATCGAGGAGAAATTTACAATCCTATTCAGGTATTAATGCAGTGCCTGTAATTCTACCACGCCCCCTCCCGTACACATGGCGGTCCTGTGCCGCCAGCGCACCTCACAAACGGACACCGTGCCGGTCTGCCAGGATCGAAAGCGTGCGTGCCACTTCGGCGCGCATCTGCTCCCTGTTCCAGCCCAGGTAGTTGGCAAAGATCAAGGCCAGCTCGTCGATCATCCCACGGGTGACTCGTCCGAGCATCCCGAGCATGGAGCGGCGCAGCAGGAAATCGTCGAGGTGCAAAACTTTCTCATGCTGGATCAGGAAGTTGATCTCCCGGCGGGAATAATCGGGCAGTGTCCGCAGGAGCTGATCGGTGCCACCGTTCATGAAGGTGGCAACGGCTTCTGCACGCGTCCCGTAACGCCTGAACAAGATATTCAGACGCTCGCGGGCCACCCCCGTCCAGGCTGAAAGGCTCTCGATCTGGCGACGGAGATCATCGGGGTGGGAGGGATAGCTGCGTCCGCCGCCGATCGGCAGGGATTTGGTATCCTTTTTTCTGGGCATATCCAGATAGGCAAGCGCCTTGTTGGTGACCTGCTCTGAAAAGGCGCGGAAGGACGTCCATTTGCCGCCCACCAGCGAATAGACCGGGAAGCGCAGGTTGGTCCAGTCGCCGCTCAGGACTTCGATGCTGTGATCGCGCGAGATCTGTCCCGCGTTTTTGGCGCTCGAACGCGGCAGCGGGCGGACGCCCGAATACTGGAACACAATGTTCGAACGGGTCAGCACAATGCCGGGGAAGATGTGCCTGACCATCTCCAGGAAATAATCGATCTCCTCATCGGTGCAGCGCGCCTCATCGGGATTCTCGACCGGGATGTCGGAGGTGCCGATCAGGATGCAGTCGTACAGCGGAAGGATCAGCACAATGCGGCCGTCCTCGTTCTCAAAGAAGAACTCGTGATCGCCGATCGTCCTGCTCAATTCCTCGTGCCTGACAACCAGGTGCGAGCCCTTGGTCCCACCGATGTAGCCGCTCGAGAAGCCCAGTTTGCGATTCGCAAAATCGATCCAGGGACCGGCCGCGTTGATGACCAGCTTTGGCCTGACCTCATATGTTTCATCGGTCATCTCATCCCGGAGCATGAGCGAGTCTTCGCCGCCGCCGATCATGCTGACATAGTTGAGCGCCCGGGCGTTCGGGTTTTCGGCTTCGGCATCCAGCAGGGCTTCGATCGCCAGCCTCTCCGGCTGCTGGATCAAACCATCATAATAGACCGCCGTATTGATGATCCCGGGATTTAACAGGCGCCACTTTTCCAGCGACTTTTTGCGGGACAGAAGCTTATGCCTTGGCACCGCGCGCTGGCCGTTCGGCCCACCGGTATAGGCGTCGTACATCATCAGGCCAAGCTTGATCACCCAGGATCCACGTTCGGCAGGCTTATCCTGCCTCTTTAGAAACTTCAAGGGTGCGTTCAAGAGGCCGGAGGTGCGCGTAAAGATCGGGATGACCGTGGGAAGCGGTTTTACCAGATGCGGTGCGTTTTGAATCAAGCGGTTGCGCTCCTGCACGGCTTCGCGCACCAGGCGGAATTCTCCGTTCTCCAGATACCGGATCCCGCCGTGTGCCATATGCGAAGAGGCGGAGCTCGTCCCCGAGCAAAAATCCGCCCGCTCGACGAGCAGGACATCCACGCCGTTCAGGGACAGGTCGCGAAATGTCCCGATGCCGTTGATTCCCCCACCGATCACGAGCACCGAGACTTCAGGATTTCCTTTTAAAGAAGAGAAAATATCACTGCGATCCATAGTTTATCAAAATGCAGCCAAATATTATTATTTACCCGATAAAACGTTGTGAATGATGCCTGTCCACGCCGAGTATAACTTCTTTTAAGAGGTGCCGGCCGATCTACCGTTAAGTAAATTGCATCTGCAACACTTCATTTTGTAAATAAGAACTCGACGCATGAGGCAGGCGCTACACCCACTGACGGGCGCCGGCGAGGAAGGCTTTTCCGCTCATGGTCTTTTTTCCAGCCGGCTGCACTTCTTCCAGGATCAGGATTCCGCCTCCCGCGCCAACCGCGGGCTGGTCCTGGACGATGAGCCGCTGTCCCGGTTCTGCCAGGCCCACTTCGAGGCGCGCCCGGTGGATCTTGAGCAGGGTGCCGTCGAAATCCATGAACGCACCCGGCCAGGGATTGAAGGCGCGCACGCGCCGCTCCAGGGCCTCCACATCCTGCGTGAAGTCGAGCCGGCCCTCCTCCTTTTTGATCATCGGTGCGTAGGTCGCGCCTGCCTCCGGCTGAGGGATAGGCTGCAGCTTTCCAGAAAGGTAATCGGGCAGGGTACGGATGAGCAGGTCCGCCCCCAGGTGAGAGAGCTTTTCGAACGCGGAACCGGCTGTTTCATCCCGCGCCAGGGGGATCGATTCCATCCTCAAGATCGGACCTGTGTCGAGTCCTACATCCATCCTCATGATCGTGATGCCCGTCTCCTCATCCCCGTGCAGAATGGCTGCATTGATGGGCGCTGCGCCCCGCCAGCGCGGCAGCAACGAGGCATGGACATTGATACAGCCGGCACGAGGCAGCTCCAGCACCTCCTTGCGCAGGATCTGGCCAAAGGCGGCCACGACCACCAGGTCCGGATCCCAGGCGCGCAATTGCTCCATGGCATCCGGCTGGCGCAATTTCTCGGGCTGAATCACAGGGATGCCCAGCTCGAGGGCAAGCGCCTTGACGGGCGGCGCTTTGAGCTCGCGCCCACGGCCTGAGGCGCGGTCCGGCTGGGTGACAACGCCAATGACATCATATGTTTCCGCCAGTGCGCGCAGCGCTGGCAACGAGAAATCGGGCGAACCCATGAAAACAATGCTGGTCATGCGGGCATTGTACCAGCATTGCGGTTTTGTAATGTGATTGCATTCTGATTCAGTTGGTTGTACAATAACAAAAATCCAAACCCAATTTTATTCGGAGGAACTCATGGAAAACCAACCCGTAATGGATGTCACCAGTGATGACAAGCTTTGGACACTCCTGGCCTATGTATTGACGCCAATTGTGCCGGTCATCATCCTACTTATGGAAGATAAGAAGAATCGGCCCTTCATCCGGGCGCATAACGCGCAGGCACTGGTCGTGGGGGTCATCAATATTATTCTGAGTGTTGTTCTGGGTTGGACCGTGGTTCTGGCATGCGTCCCGCTGATTATATGGTTTGTGTGTATCTACTGGGGTATTCAGGCCTACGGCGGCAAGCTGGTCAACATCCCTGTCGTTACAAATTTTGTAAAAAACCAGGGCTGGGCATAATTTCCAAGATATAAGATAATGGGCTACGTCAAGTAGCCCATTTTTTTCATCAATCACAAAGCAAGGAGGAATGCATGGATATCGGCAAGTCATTCAGCTACCCGTTCGAGGACAAACAGTGGGTCTCGAAAATGGGATTGGGGGCAGTCATCTCACTGGTGCCTATTCTCAATTTTGCCATGACCGGTTATATGATTGGTATCGTTCGAAACTTAATGGACGGTGAGTCAGAGATCCTTCCCCAATGGGATGACCTGGGCAAAAAATTCAAGGATGGACTGATACTCGTCCTGGCAGGCCTTGTCTACGCCCTGCCGGTGATCGTCCTCTCCTGCCTGCCATTGAGTGTCATGACCATACCTGCCATCCTGTCTTCCAACAGCAGCGGCAACGTTCAGGATATCGCGAACGCGATCACCGGCGCGGGGGGCGTCCTGTTCGCGGGCATGATGTGCCTGTTCGTCGTCTATGGACTCGCACTTTCCGTGATCTTTCCTGCCATCTACGTGAATTACGCAAAGCAGAAAACCTTTGCATCCTGCTTTCAGCTTCGCGAAGTCTTCAATATCATCAGCAGGAATGCAGGCGCGTTTTTCACAGCCTGGGGCATCAGCCTGGTGGCGGGCCTCGTGGTCGGCATGGTTGCAGCAGTCGCCAATACAGTCCTGGGATTGATCCCCTGTATTGGCTGGATCGTCGCGATCGTGATCACCCTGGCAATCGGTGTCTACCTCTCGATGATCTACGCCCACCTGTTCGGCCAGTTTGGACAGCAGGCTTTCGGCCAAAACCTTGTTCCGGCAGACCAGCCAGCCATGTAATTCTGCAATTGAATTGTTTCTCCAGCCTGCGGTAACCGCAGGCTTTTTTATTGCTTACGGCCCCCAGCGAGGCTGGTAGTCACAGTAGTCGTTGTTGGTCAGCCGGCGCAGGTCAGTGCCGTCAGTACGGATGATGTAAATCTCGCAGCCATGGTCATCGCCCGGGTGATCGAAGTAGGCAGTGAATGCCACCCATTTTCCATCGGGAGAAAAAGATGGGCCCTGGCTGTTTCCGCCGCTGGGGGTCAGCTGGCGCACGCCGGAGCCATCGGCAGCCATGATATACACTTCGCGGTTCCAGGCCTCGCCCGAGTACGTGACAATGGACTGCCCGTCCGGCGACCAGTCGCTGCGGCCGCGAATCGAGGGCAGATTTGTAATCCGGGTTAACTGCCGGCCCGATAAATTCATGGTGTACAACTGGGTTGTGCCGTCCCGGTCATAGGCGAAGAGGATCCGTTTCCCGTCCGGGGACCAGGTGGGGTCCCAGCCGGAGATTTGTGGAACGTTGCCGACCCCCTCACCATTGGCATCCATGAGCATGATCTGGACCGTATTTGTCCTGGGGTTACTGCGTGAGAACACGATCCGCTGGCCATCCGGGGAAAACTCGGGACCTGTATTGACGCCGATCCGGTTCGTCAGCTGATCCACCCTCCCATCGGCCAGATTGAGCCTGTAGATCTCGTAGACGTTCTGCTCACGGAATCCTGCGTATAGAACACTCCGTCCATCTGGTGAGAGGGAAGGATAAAAATGCTGGAGATTATCCTCGGTGGTCAGCCTACGATAGCCCGTGCCGTCCGCGTTCATGATGCAGACCTGGTTCATGGCCGTGACCTTAAAGATCTGGCAGGTAAAGACAATATGTCCACTGGGCTGATCGGAGGAGGAGGGAGATGGCACAGAAGTGGCAGCCGAAACAGGATTGGCCGGGTTTGTCGTCGGCGTTACGACCGGGGTGGACCCGCTGAAAACGGGAGCGGTGGACGTAGCCCCGCTTTCTACAGGAGAGTAGTCTCCCGACGGAGTGGAAGCCTGCAGCGTGGCAAACAGGTCAGAATCTGGTGTGGCGGGAGCCGTGAACAGACTACAGCCGAGGATGAAAAACAGCGTAGCTGTCAGCCATAATAATTTATGTTTCTTCAGCGTCCAGTTCAATTGATTCAAGATCGAATTCCTCGCCCGAAAGTATTTTTGCGCCGTAACTGCCACAGTAGGGACAGTGGATCCTTCCCTCCAGCGGCTGATATTTGCTGAAGCAGGCCATGCACTGTACTTCTGCTTTTCTTAAACGGAAATATAGCTGCGCATGTTCCGCGGGCGTCCCTTTGCTGAGCTCACGCCAGTGAGCCTGGATCAGGCCCTGGTCCAATTCTGCAACCTCCCCCATGACAAGATAAACACTCCTGATACGAGCTGGCTCTTTCACTTGCGAGAGCGATTTCTTCAGGATGATTTGGGTTGATTCGAGTTCACGCATGTCGATGGGAAGGATTGATATGGCAGTATCAAGAGGCGGCAGTTGCACTGCCGCCGTAATTGATTTTAGAAAACATTGCCTGGACGATCTATAAGCCGCATGCCACCCCCTTTCGGGGGGTTCTGGCCAGTTTCAAAAATAAGTGCCTCAGGACAGTCTATAAGCCGCACACCGTCCCCTTCCGGGGATTCTGGCCAGTATAAAAATAAGTGCCTCAGGACGATCTATAAGCCGCATTCTGTCCATGACGCCGAAGCGCCACTGTGCGATCATCTCTCTGGGCGGTGCGTCACCGCGCCGCTCGGTGCGGCCTACCCGGAACTGACCTCCCCACCGTGTGAGGCGGCACATAGGAAGACGAGCAGTCTCCCGTCGTCCGCGGACGACTTCGTCCCTGCTTGGCCTTGCTCCCGGCGGGGGTTACCTGGCCACCCGCATTACTGCGGATGCCGGTGGTCTTTTACACCACCTTTTCACCATCACCTCTCATCCCTTGCGGAATGAGGCGGCTGTTTGTTTCTGTGGCCCTTGTCCGGCAGGTTCGCTCCTCACGGAGGGTTCCCCGCCCCGGGTGCTATCCGACGCCGTGCTCTATGGAGTGCGGACTTTCCTCGATCCCGACAACGCAGGACCGCGATCGCCCGACCGACCTGAGGCAATATTCATGATACACGCAGGCAAAGCAGGAGTCAACGCTGACAAAGATATTCAAATAGGGGTGATATAGAGACTTTAACTGCAAATTGAGCTTACAAATCCGTAGAAATCACCACCGATTGATAGGACAAGCGGTAAAATAAGCCTAGAGTGAATCCCCCGCAAGAGTGGAGTCTGTGTTGAGCAACTGGCCTGGGAAGTATGCAATTGGACTGACGGGCAATATCGCCACCGGTAAAAGTGTTGTGCGCCGCATGCTCGAGCATCTGGGTGCCTACACCATCGATGCTGACGCGCTCTCCCACCGCGTCATCGCCAGGGGCGCGCCCGGGTACAAGCCCGTTCTGGACAAGTTCGGGACCTGGATCCTGGATGAGGACGGACAGATCAACCGTTCCAAGCTTGGCCGGCTGGTATTTGCCGACAAGCAGGCGCTCGGCGAGTTGGAGACCATCATCCATCCGTACGTTCGCCAGGCCGTGGACCTGCTTGCCCGCCGCGCCACCCAAAATGTAGTGGTGGTCGAAGCGATCAAGCTGCTCGAATCTCCTCTGCGGCAGTATTGTGATGCCATCTGGGTCACCGACGCACCGGAAGAGGTGCAGGTGGAGAGGCTGATGCGGAAACGTGGCCTGAGCCGCGAGGAGGCACTGCAACGCATCCATTCCCAGTCGGCACAGATGCAGAAACTGGCGGCTGCCAGCCTGATCATCAATAACACGGGCTCCTATGAAGATCTGTGGAAACAGATCAGTGATGCCTGGAAGAAGATCGCGCCCTCCCAGGAATCCGGTCCCGAGACACTGGTCACGCTCAAACCCGAAGTGGGAGCCTTCTCCCTGCAGCGCGGCAAGCCGCGTGATTCGCAGAAGATCGCCGAGCTGCTGACTCGCCTGAGCAAGGGCAGGCGCACGCTGAACCGGGACCAGGTCATGGAGGCGTTCGGCGACAAGGCCTTTCTCCTGCTTCTACAGGGTGGAGAGCTCGTCGGCATAGCCGGCTGGCAGGTGGAGAACCTTGTTGCACGCACGACCGATCTATATCTCGACCCGCGTGCAGTTGTGGACAAGGCGCTGCCGCTGATCCTGGGTGAAGTGGAAAAAGCCTCCAGCGACCTGCAGTGTGAGGCATCGCTGGTCTTTCCTCCCATGGAGCTGGTTGGCTTTGATTCGGTGTGGAAACATATTGGCTACGAAAGACGTTCTCCTGATGCACTGGGTGTGCAGGCCTGGACAGATGCGGCGCTTGAATCCATGCCCCCGGGCTCCGCTCTCTTCTTCAAGCAGCTTCGCACGGACAGGGTCCTGAGACCGATCTAGAAATGATTCTCCCGGAAACACGGCCACAGCATGCAGGTCACATCCGGGTTTCATGATCCTAAGATCAAAACGCAGGGGCGGATGGATGGCACTCCAGGCCACACCGGGATACCGTTTTCAGCGGTAGACCTCTAAGCCCACATTCAGCCTGCTCTACTATACTGGCATCCTTGAATGACGAATTTTCTTAACAACGTCCTCTTTATTTTCCAGCGTCTGAATGCATTGAGTCTTCTCGACATCTTACTGGTGACGCTGATCTTTTATGTTATTTTGTATTCCCTGCGTGACACCCAGGCGATGATCCTGTTGAGGGGAATGATCATCCTGGTCGTTGCCCTGGTCCTGCTGACGACCCTTGTCGAGCTCCCGGCCTTTACCTGGCTTATTCGCAGCATCCTGCCGGCACTGCTGCTTTCGATCCCGGTCATCTTTGCGCCGGAGATCCGCCGGGCGCTGGAACGGCTCGGGCGCGCCGGAACCTTTTTGCCCGCCACGCCCCGGTCGGCCAGTGAAGAGACCCGTTTTGTCATCCATGCAGTTGTGGAGGCGGCCGCCCGGCTTTCGGCACGCCAGCACGGCGCCCTGATCGTCATCCAGCGCCGGGACAACCTTGACCAGTATATCGAGACCGGGGTGCAAATGCGCGCCACCGTCTCCCCCGAGCTATTGCTGCAGATCTTCTACCCGGATACACCTCTTCATGACGGCGCGGTCATCATCTCCGGAGAACGGATCGTGGCTGCGGCCTGCGTCATGCCTCTTTCTGCCAGCGGCGTGCTCAACCGTTCGCCGGAGCGGCAAATGGGACTTCGCCACCGCGCCGCGCTGGGGATCAGCGAGGTCAGCGACGCGGTCTCCGTCGTCGTCTCGGAGCAGAGCGGGTCGATCTCGATCTCTCATGCCGGACGCATGATCCGGCGCATCGATCCCGAGCGGCTGGAGAATATCCTGGCCGCGTTCTTCCGCCCGGACGCCACTACCCCGCAACAGGTATGGTTCAAGAGATTTTTCCCTTATCTTTTCAAAACCAAGGATGAATGACATGCGCTGGTTTGCATCCAACCTCCGCACTTTTTTTCTGGCCCTGATCCTCGGCGTGGCCGTCTGGGTCTCCGCCGTTTCGGCCGCCGATCCCGACGAGGCAAAACAGTTTCCCCGGCCGATCCCGATCGAGATCATTGGACAGGACTCATCGCTGATCCTGACCAATGAAGTGCCCCCCACGATGAATGTCTCCCTGCGGGCACCGCGCTCCGTATGGGACAACCTGGTCACGCAGGACGATTCCGTACGCGCCATCCTGGACCTCACAGGCCTCGGCGCCGGCGAGCATCAAGTGGATCTTAAAATCCAGGTGGCGTTGAGACCAACACAGATCATCGCCGCCAGTCCTAAAACGGTAACCGTCGACCTGGAATCGTTCGATACCAAGCCTCTTGATATGACTCTCTCACTGACAGGCCAGCCTGCAGCCGGTTACCAGGTCGGCGAGGCAACCATGGGAACCAAGCAAGTGGTGGTCTCAGGTCCTGCATCCCTGGTGAAGGAGGCCGCCCGGGCGCGCGTCGCCGTGAACCTGGACGGTATACGGGAAAGCATCACCAATCAGTCGGTGCCCATCCAGATCTTCAATGCAAAAAATGAAGTCATAAAAGGCTTGACCCTTAACCCGGAAACAGTTCGGGTCGGTGTTCCCATCAGCCAGCAGAGCGGCTATCGGGATCTGGCGGTGAAGGTCATTGTGAACGGACAGCAGGCCGCGGGCTATCGGCTTGAAAACATTATTGTCGTGCCCCAGGTGGTGACAGTGGTTTCCAAGGATCCGGCGCTCGTCAGCTCCCTGCCCGGCGTTGTGGAGACCCGGCCGCTCGACCTGCAGGATGCCAAGGAGGATATCTCCACCCGTCTGGCGCTCGACCTCCCGGAGGGCGTGACGCTCATCGGCCCACAGACGGTCCAGGTGCAGGTCAGCATTACGCCCATCCAGAATAGCATCACCCTGGCAAACCTGCCGATCAATGTTGTCGGCCTGGCCGAAGGTCTCAGCGCCCAGGTGGATCCACGGACCGTGGATGTGATCCTCTCCGGCCCCGTGCCCGTCCTTGAGAAGCTCACAGCCCAGGATGTCGTGGTCACCGTCGACGTTAGTCAGTATGGCGTTGGCAGCTATCAGCTGACGCCCAAGGTGGACCGTCCAGCCAATGTGACGATCGAATCCATCCTGCCAAGCACTGTGGAAGTGGTATTATCACCTGCAACTGCGACGCCCACTCCATTTCCAAACCGAACCATCACGCCGACGCCATAATGAATGGGCGAAGCGCCAAAATCAAATCTTAGATTCGAGACCATTAATCAAATGTCCAAACCCATTGTTGCACTCGTTGGCCGGCCCAACGTAGGAAAAAGCACGTTGTTCAACCGCCTGGTCGGGGAGCGCCTCGCCATTGTGGACGAAACTCCCGGCACCACGCGCGACCGTCTGTTCGGGGAAGCCGAATGGAACGGCCGCATCTTTCATGTGGTGGATACCGGCGGGATCGATCCCACGCACGGCGGAAAAACGCCGCTCTCGACCGGCTCGGCGGACTTCATCGAAGAGATCCGCCAGCAGGCCAAGGTTGCCATCGACGAAGCGGAT
>JBLMZU010000357.1:0-26231 GCA_050258995.1 Bacteroidota bacterium | reverse complement strand
GTGAATGACAGCATCCGGGCGATCTTAATCGTTCAGGATAAAGTAAGGGGGATCAAGAATCTTGATGGCCTGGGAAGCAGTGTCAGCCTGCTGCCCAAAGATTTGATCTCTCCCTATCAGGAACCGT
Organism: Bacteroidota bacterium; assembly: GCA_050258995.1. Lineage (GTDB taxonomy): Bacteria > Chloroflexota > Anaerolineae > Anaerolineales > Villigracilaceae > Defluviilinea. Next base: position 26,104 of record JBLMZU010000357.1, on the reverse strand, counting down.
TGGGAAATTAATTTCGGGCTGTCCCCATACTTCTGCAACTTCCTGCGCTCACCTGCGTATGTCCTTATAGAAATTATCGGAAGGAGCATATCATGGACACAAACTATAAGAAGCTGACACGCAGCACGTCTAACAAGATGATCGCGGGTGTATGCGCGGGGCTTGCCGAATATCTTGGCATCGATCCAACCATTGTCCGCCTGCTGGTCATCCTGGCCTTCTTTACTGGCTTCGGTGGGATCGCGCTGGTCTACCTGATCATGGCATTTGTTGTTCCTGAGCAGCTGACAATTCAGCAGTAATTTTAGCTACCAAGTCAGATATTGACTGAATCCAAATCGGGCGTGCTTACGCGCCCGATTGCGATTTAAGTCTGAAACACTTTATGAATGACGATCATCCTCCCAACTCAATCATCAGAAAATCAAGAAGAGATGCCTAACAGGCTCCAGCCTGGTTTTGCAGGATTTCTGCCATCTGGGACAATTCATCGGCCACATCGAAGTACATGGTACGCTGGCAATGATTACTGGCATTTTCCAAAGATAAAAGAAGATCGTCAGGCAGATATTCTTTTACTTCCCTGAATTTTGTCCATGAAAACTCTTCGCGGCTGCCTTCCATTGCCCTGAAATGAGCAAGCAAGCCAAGCATATCAGCTACAAATTCGTTGGACAAAGGTGGATAACATTCAGCAAGGGTTGTCAATTTGTCCAGGCTAGCTACCACCACAATATCCTGTTTTTCATCCACCGCACAGATACCGATCTCAAAAAGTGCCTGGCTGACCTCCGTCAACATCTTTCTGCTGGTGAGCAAGGCAAGCTCCAGAGAGTCGGTGTAATCAAGAATAATATTATCCCGCTCCACCGATTTAAAATGGATGATGAGCGTTCGCCCAAGTTCGCTTACAGCATGGACAGCCCTCTGCTTGTCATTATCCGTTTCTGAAGGGACTTTTACAGACATAATTTCAGAAAGGAGTTTGATGGCAGAGTTGTAATTCTCCAGATCCCTTGGCTCAGGATTGGAGGCAAGCATATGGACAATCTCATTAATCAGTGGTTCGAAGGAATCGCCATTGTATTCGGGTGTTTTGAGGGTGGCTTTAACAATATCTTTAAAGGCATCCACCACCATCTCTCGTTCCTGCCCAGGCTCGCATTGTTTTCCCAGACTGGCGAGATCTCTAAAGGATCCCCCCTCTATCCGGCTTTTTTGAATGACGTCATTAATCACTTCCTGCTTTAATTTTTCTATAATTCTTTCACGACGTCCATACTGCTCCGGAATTTGCTTTGACACTTTCATGACAAAATAAAAAAGGGAACCAAATAAAATTAACCAGATAATTTGCTCTACGAAGTTTTTGAGCGCATCCTGCAGACTGCTGAATAAAAACATTCGTACGAATTGAAGAATCAGTACGAAAATAATTACGAATAATGCGTTGCGCAGGAATTTCTTTACATCCAAGTCTTCCCGATTAATAACTGCCCTGCGCTCGGCAGCAGAGATCAACTGCAAGATGATCGCAGGGATACCGACCAGAAAAATAAGCAGGGTTAGAATTCCATCAAATGGAATATCCATCGCAACCTCAACTGCCGTTAGCAGACGCGAGGCTCTGTGCTTTGATTTGATCGATGATCTCTATCAGGATCGTATCGTTCAGGCCAGCGACCTTATGTTCAAAGACCTGGATCTTTAAGTCATCCAGCCTAGCATGGAGTGCAGCATCATTTTCAACCGTAAAAACCCCGACATGATAAGGCTGTATCCATGCTGGAGGGGAAAAGGAAAAATCAGACCTGCCATTAAAGAGCCAGTTCGCCAGCTCAAGTCCCAGCCGGGCATCCGCCTTGTTTTCGCCCCGTTCCTGATAGATCCTGATCCAAAAATCATCGAGACCAGGAGGCAGGCGCATATCAAGGATCACAGCATCATATTCCTTTGCCTGTAAATAGCGAACAGCGGTTGTTGCATCCTCAGCCAAGTTCATATCGTATTCGCCGCTTATATATATTGGACCTGTCAGATTACGCAGTTCCAATCGAGCACTGTCTTCCACCCAAAGAACCTTTGTCTTCATGAAATTTGCTGCTCCAAGTGTTTGAAGTTTCACTTTTTTGCCAAAGGCAGCATCATCGTGACTTTGGTAAGAAAAGGACGATTGTAGTAACTTTCCTGTTTTTCATTAAAGGAGCCATGCACGGCAGGATGGCTTTCGATCTCCACAGCGCCCCCATGGGATTCGGCCACCCTTCGTGCATCTGTCAGCCCAATCCCAGTGCCAAGTCTGCCACGATCCTTTGACATCTCCCCCCGGTAGCCGAGCTCAAATATTTTTCCCTTCTCAATTTCATCCCGTTTGATTGGCACACCCCAATTTTCGAACTCCACATACACTTTCTGGCCTTTGGCCCTTGTCCGAATGGACACCCAGGCTGGCTTGGCGCGCTCGGGATCGCGCCGCCAGGAATATTTGATTGCATTATGCATCAAATTGGAAAAAGCGCGCACCATTTCTCGCTCATTGGCCCAGATATAGACATCCTCCACATCTTTACGCTCAATATCGATTTTGAGGCTGCGGGCATATTCCGCCAGGCGTTTGGCGCATTCTTCCAGGAGCGTTTTCACATTCAGGCGCTTGCGCTCAACCGGTTCGCGCGCATCCGAGGTAATGAACTCACGCAGACTGTGAATGGTGTAATCCATCTGAATGACCGCTGCGCGGGTCTCCAGGACTTCTATCAAATTTGCAGCCCGTTCCAGATGCCATGCAGCATTTTGAACCTCGCGGCTATGCTCGCGGGAGATTAATCCAGGAACAATACTGGAATGAATCCCGCCCACGTCGTTTGCGAGCTTTCTGAGCGTTGCCGGATAGGATTCAGGCGTTGGAATTCGCTCTTTAAACTCATGGAGAAATGCCACGTACCGCAACAGCTTATTCCACGACTCTGCAGGAAGGGCCTTCGACCGTCTTTCTTCATCTGCACTTTGTATCAACCGCTCAATGGCGCCTGCCAGGATATTGGCATGGTCCGTCAGCAAAGCTTCCGTCTCCTCCAAAGAGGGAACTGAAGTGTCCAGATATAGTTTGGGCTCAAAAGCCTCAATCACCGAATCCAGAGTTTGTTTGACCATCACCAGGGTTGTGGTATTCGCATGCAGGATGCGTCCAATGTCAAGGCGCAGCTCCTCAATTCGGGTTCGTAAGTCCCTTTCACGCTGCCTACCCTCGAAATCCTCCGTGATATCCAACATACAGCCTACAAAACCAATTACATGTCCCTGATCGTTCTGCATGATCTTACAGTAATCTTCAACAAATAAATCTCTGTCGGTGACTTTTAAGTGCAGTATTCCTTGTTCCACATGTTTACCCTGCTTAGCCCGGTCAACTGCCCGCTCAATGACAACCTTTCGCTCCGTCTGATCCGCGTAATATTTTTCGATATTGGCGTTCAAAGGTTCATCCAGAGGTAATTCCAGCATTTTCCGCAAGGTCCGATTGCAAATAATAAACCTCCCATCCAGGGAGGTCATATACACCCCGATTGGCAGCTCGCGGAAATCAAATTCTTCAAATTGATCAATTGAGGGAGTTTTGTCTGTCATATCCAACCCATTCTGCTGACATCATTGGCTCCAGTTGGCCTATACTTTAGTAGTATAGAGTTTTTTAGGACTTTGTCAAGAAGTTGCCAGACAATTTTAAGCGGCTCTGATGCCTCAGACATTCCTGGCTGCCGCTTTCCATCATCGTGCCAGGGAAATAAACACGTCCTCCAAAGTCGGTTCGCCGATGACGATATCCCTTACATTCACACCTTGCGCTTCCAATCCGTTGAGCAGGTCCTCTTTCCTCTTCCCTTTTACCGTGATCGTCCTCAAATGATCGCCTGTCAAACCGACCCGCAGCACACCTTCAATGCCAGGCAATGCCGTCAGCCCATCCTGTAACGGCTCGGCAAAGACCTCCCACACATCGCCCGGGATGATTTCCCGCTTCAGGTTGGAAGGCGTATCCATGGCCAGCAGCTTGCCATCCCGCATGATGCCGACGCGCTCGCAGTACTCTGCTTCGTCCATGTAGTGGGTGGTGACTAGGATCGTCACGCCGTTTTCGGCCAGCTTGTAGATCAGGTCCCAAAAGGCGCGGCGGGCAGTGGGATCCACGCCGGAGGTGGGCTCATCGAGGAACAAGAGCTTCGGCTCATGGACCAGGGCGATCGCCAGGGCAAGGCGCTGCCGCCAGCCGGCGGAGAGGGAACGCGTCAGCGTGTCGTCGTGCCCCTGCAGCCCGACCAGGTCCAGGGTCCTGCGGATGCGGGCCTTGTCCCGGATGCCATACACGCCGCTGTAAAATGTCAGGTTCTCAAAGACGGTCAGGTCATCATAGATCGCAAATTTCTGTGACATGTAGCCCGCTCGCGCCCGTACCTCCTCGCTTTGATTGAACGCGTCATATCCGAGTACGATGGCCCGCCCGTCACTCGGCTGGAGCAGGCCCAGCAGCATACGGATCGTCGTCGTCTTGCCGGATCCGTTCGGGCCGAGATATCCGACGACTTCGCCTGCCTCCACCTGGAAGTTGATATGATCGACAGCCACAAAATCGCCGAAAGTACGTGTCAGGTTCTCAACCCGGATGACCGCTTCACTCATTGTTCGACTCCGATAAGGCAATAAAAACATCCTCGAGGACTGGAGGCACGGCCCTCAGTTCATCCACACGCCCGCCCTCGCTGATAATCTGCGCCTCCAATCGGCTGAGGACATTCTGGGCCGCGTCCTCGCGGGCGCGGATATGCAGACGGTCACCGAAGGCTTGCACGTCCTCCACGTCCGGATCCTTATGTGCGACGCGACGAATGAGATTGATGGGCGAGCCGCGCAGCTGGAGAACACGCCCATTGAGCCGCGCCCGCAAATTGGACGGCGTATCCTCCGCAATGATCCTGCCTTTTTTCATAAATCCGACGCGGTGACAGCGCGAGGCTTCGTCCATGTAAGGCGTAGAGATGATGACAGAGACATCTCCATCATTCACAGTTCCCTTTTCATCGCGGGACGGGGATACAAGCCTGATCACCAGCTGCCAGAAATCCTGGCGGGTGACCGGATCGACGCCGGTGGTGGGCTCATCGAGCAGCAGCACGCGCGGGCGTGTGACGAGCGCCGAAGCAAGGCCAAGCTTTTGCTTCATGCCGCCGGAAAGCTGGCCGGCGCGGCGATCCTTGAATTTTTCAAGCCCTACAAAGTCAAGGATCTCCAGCGAGCGCGGCAGCCACTCTGTGGATTTAAGTCCGCGCACTTCGGCAAAGAAACGAATGTTCTCCAGGACGGTCAGTTCCTCATACATGGAAAAACGCTGGGAAAGATAGCCGATATGTGAACGGGCATCCTCGGTCCGGCGGATCACGTCATACCCGCAAACAGTCACGTTGCCTTCATCCGGCAGCAGTGCGCCTACGAGAAGCCTCATCGTGGTTGTCTTCCCTGCCCCATCCGCCCCTACAAGACCATAGATCTCGCCGGCCTTGATCTGTAGCGAGACATCGTCCACTGCGTGTGTTGCAGCAAAGTATTTTTTAAGACGGGTCGCTTGAACGAGCGTTGGAGCGCTGGAATGATCAAACGTTGAAACGTCAGGGATCATATTTCGGGCCTTCTTCATCTTCAGAGCAGGCGATTACAGGCATATTTTTATCCATCAAGCGAACAGGTGAACCTGTGAGCCTTCCAATCTTTGAACGCCTTAACGTGAAAACACGACATCCGCCGGCATGCCAATCTTGAGCTTGCCTTCCCGATCGTCCACTTTCAATTTGATGGCATAAACAGTCGCACTGCGTCCCTCCGCGGTCTGGACGTTGCGCGGGGTGAATTCCGCCTGATCGGCAATATGGATGACCTCGGCATTAAAGGTCTCGCCCGGGAATGAGTCAACGGTCACGACCGCCGCCTGCCCGAGCTTGATCTCGCCATAGCGATCCTCAGGAACATAGACGGTGATGGTGATATTGTTCAGGTCGGCCATCGCCAGGGCAGTCGCCCCCGGCTGGACAAATTCGCCCGGCTCCACGTTGCGGGTCAGGATCACGCCGTCCATGGGCGCATAGACTTTCAGCTTCGTAATCTGGGTATCCAGCAGCCCCAGATTGGCTTCCGCCTGCCGGACAGCCGTCTCGGCATGGTCCAGCCCGGCTTTGGCCTGGTCGAGGGCAGTGGAGGCGATTCGCACCTGAGGGGAATATTCACCGGTCTGCAGGCGGCTCAGAGCATCCTGGGCCACTTCATAGTGTTCCTGCGCCACAGAAACTGCTGCCCGGGCTTCCTTGACCTTGTCTGCTGCATCGGTCCCCAGGAGTTTGATGTAGGCATCCTGCGCCTGTTCGAGCTCTGCTTCGGCAGCATCCAGTGAATCTTGGGCGGCCGTGAGAACGTCGCTGTCACCGCTCATCTTTTTGGCAATGTCTATTTTGACCCTGTAGGCATTTGGGACATACCAGGGCAGATCCACCGGGACGTCTTCAGGCCTGACCTTACCGCCGGTCGCCTGGGCGTGATCCCGTACCGATTGGGCGATCAGGTAATTCATCCTGGCATCTGAAAGACGGCCCTCAGCCTGAACATATTCGCTGTTGTTCAAATCTTTGGTAACGGCATCCAGCGCAGCCTGGGCCTGTTGGAGCGCCTGCTGCGAGGAGTCCACCTGGGCTTGCGCCGCGCTGATCTGTTCGGTGCGGCTGAAATACCAGAGCGGCTGGTCGAACCGGCTTGGCTCGCGGTTCACCCAGTCGGTCAGACGCCCCGCACCTTGCTGGGCGCGGGCAGCAGTCAGGGCGGCATCGTACTGGGCCTGTGTCATGTCGTAGGCGCTTTGGGCCGTTAACAGGCCGCTGCGGGCTGAGTCCACGCCACTTTGAGCAACGACTCGCTGCGCGGCAAGCAGGCTGTCGTCCAGGACGAAAAGTGGGTCGCCGGATTTGACGATCTGTCCTTCATCGACCAGGACGTCCTTCACCTTGCCGGCCATCTCGGCCGAGACGTTGATCGTCGTCGCCTCAATGGTCCCGGACGCGCCGAGCTGTCCACTGCCGTCGGCGCTCAAGGTGCGGATTCCATAATAAATTCCTGCCGCAAGAAGCAGCACGATAAGAATGATCGCGGGAAGTGGGGGGCGTTTATGTTGCATGTTTATCTCCAAGAGGAATTAATCCAGTCGCTTGTGGAAGCGGAAAGCTGCCGCTCCCATAATGGCAATTGCAAAAATCGTGAGCGCCATAATTTGCTCCGTGAGAGCCCGTACGCCGACACCCTTTAACATCAGCGCGCGGATGATGACCAGGTAATAACGGAGGGGAACGATCGCTGAGACATACTGAAGAAGCTTTGGCATCGCTTCAATGGGAAAGAAAAAACCCGACAGGAAAATACTTGGCAGCATCGTGACCATGACCGTAATGAACGCCTCCTGCTGGGTATTGGCAATCGTGGAGGCGAATAAGCCGATCCCCAGGCTCGACAGGACGAACAACCCGGAAAGAGCAAAGATCAATCCCATGTCTCCCCGGATGGGCACCTTGAACCACCAGTGTCCGATGACCAGGATTTCGAATGTATCAATAAACGCCAGGATGGCATAAGGCAGTATTTTGCCCACCACCAGCTCCCAGGAACGGATGGGCGTGACGATCAATTGTTCGATGGTGCCGCGCTCCCGCTCACGGACGATGGAGGAGGCGGTCAGAAGTGCTGTAATGAAATACAGGATCATGCCGATGACGCCGGGCACGTTGAAATAAGCGGCGATCAGGTCGGGGTTGTACCAAACTTGGGTCCGAACTTCGAGCGGAAGTGCAAATTGAGCCGACCTGCCTGACAGCGCGGCCTGTTCTGTCAGCACCCTGGTTGCATATGACTGGCCGATCAGTCTTGCCGTGTTAAGAGCGGTCCCACCCACCGTCGCATCGGAACCATCCAGCACGAGCGACACCTGTGCATCTCCCTGCAGCAGCCGGACATCATAGTCAGGCGGGATGATCAGGGCGGCACGGATCTTCCCCTGCTCGATCAGGTCCGTGTATTCCTGTGCAGAGTAAACAGGGTAATCGATGCTGAAATAATCGGCAGCCCGGAAGGCATCCAGCAGAGCACGTGATTGAGGCGTCTGGCTCTGATCCCAGACGGCGAGCGAGATGTTCCGGATGTCCGTGGTTGCCGCATATCCGAGCAGGAACAACTGCATGATCGGCATGATGATGATCAAGACCAGCGTGCGCGGATCGCGAAAGATCTGGATAAACTCCTTACGGATAATCGAAGTGAGTCGTAGGATCATGCTGGCTCCTTCAAAATTCCATGTAAAAAAATGTCCACATAAGCATCGGTTGCATTTTTCGGCATCAATTTCTGGATGACTGAATTGGAGATGACCATTTCGGTCACAAAATAAGAGACAACCATCCCAAAGAAGGACCGCATCAGGATGGCGGGATTTGTAACGCGCAGATCCTTCCTTGTTTTGATCACCCTCTCAAATACAGGCAGGATCCTGGGACCGATCTCACGCAGCATGACCGAGCCATGCCTGCCTTTGAACTCAACAATCTCAATAAACATCAAATTCATGAATTCAGGCTGCTGGCCCAGTTCGTTGATGATGATCTGGAAGGCATTTCCAAAAAACTCCTCTCCCGTCTCACCTTCCGCCTCGAGAATCAAGGGGAGGATCTTCCTATAGGGATGCTGGTCGATGATGATGGCTTCAAAGATCTCCTCCTTGCTGGAAAAATGGTTGTAGATTCCCCCAAGTGCCAGCCCGGCGTGCTCGGCGATCTGGCGCATGGAAGTAGCATGGTAGCCCTGCTCGAGGAAGAGCTGGATGGCAGCGGTCTCAATGGCCAGGCGGGTGGTTTCACCCTTCCTAACGCTTTCTTTGCCAGTCATAATTTGCTCCAAAAAAATGAACGAACGTTCGTTTTTATTTTATTCCGTTTTAGCAGGCTGTCAAGAGAAAAATCAAGTGACTTTTGTCCTGAAATGGCGGTTTTGTCGAATGGTAAAATCACCCCCATGCTCCCCCTTACACAAGTTGAACAATTCACGCGGAAACATTTACGCTATAACCTCGTCTTCAACATGCTCGATGGCGGTTTCTTCGGCTTTGCCATCGGTTTTGCCTCCTTTAGCACGGTCCTGCCGCTCTTTGTCGCCTCGATGACCAACTCTGCCACCCTGATTGGTCTGGTGCCTGCCATCCACGGCGCGGGATGGCTCTTGCCTCAGCTGTTTACCGCCAACCGTACCGCACAACTGCGTCGTTACAAGCGGACAGTGTTACGGAACACGATCCACGAGCGTCTTCCCTTCCTGGGATTTGCCCTGGTTGCGTTTCTGCTTCCAACCATTGGCCCCCAGGCCGGTCTGATCCTGACTTTTATGTTCCTCATCTGGCAGGGACTGGGAGGCGGATTCACGGCCAACCCCTGGACCAGCATGATCTCCAAGATCATCCCGGCCGAGTCGCGTGGGACATTCTTTGGCACGCAGGCTGCCGTCGCAAATCTATTTATTAGCGCTGCCGCAGTGGGAGCCGGTTATCTTCTCAGCTCATTCGCTTATTCAAAGAACTTCATGTATTGTTTTTTGACCGCCTGTGTTTTCTTCACCATATCCTGGTTTGCACTGGCGATGACCCGTGAACCGGCGGATCACGAAAAGATCGTCGATAAAAATCCACGGCCCTTCTGGCATGGGGCCGGGGAAATCCTCAAACGGGACAGGAATTTCGATTGGTTCCTTTTCGCTCGAATACTTTCACAATTCGCCACCATGGGATTTGCGTTCTATATCGTCTATGCCCTGCGCCGCTTCGACATGGATGCAGTCACAGCCGGATTTCTCACCGCCACCCTGACAATATCCCAAACGGTGGCCAATGCCAGCATGGGCTGGATGGGTGACCGCGTCGGTCACCGCTGGATGTTGATCATCGGCGCGGGGGCTGCGGTCCTCAGCTCGGTGATGGCCTGGTTCGCGCCTTCGCTGGCCTGGTTCTTCCCGATCTTCATCCTGGAAGGTTTTGCCAACGTGTCCATCTGGACGAACGGCATGACCATGACCGTCGATTTCAGCGATGATAAGGAACGTCCCTTTTATATCGGCCTTGCGCAAACCCTTACCGGACCGGCGACGATTATCGCCCCCCTCATCGGCGGCTGGATTGCGGATACATATGGTTTTACAGTCACATTTGGGTTATCCGCCATCCTGGCTGTAGTGATGATGTCCATCCTCGTATTCATGGTAAAAGAGCCTCGTATAGTAAGACTTCGCACTGCCCCACTTAAGGAGATCTCATGACTCTCATTCAAGAAAAAGCAAATCAGGCGATTCAAATTCTGCAGGAACAACAAACCGACATGTGGCTCACGTTCGTACGCGAGACAAGCGGCGTGCGCGACCCAGCCCTCGATCTTCTGGTCGGCCCCGGCGATCTGACCTGGCAATCGGTCCTGATCCTCACTCGCACAGGCGAGAAGATCGCCATCATCGGCAATTTGGAAAAGGACGCGCTGCAGCGCCTGGGCGTTTTCAACGAAATACTCGGATACGACAAGTCGATCCGTGAGCTTCTGCGCGGGACGATCACCCGCCTCCACCCGGACCGGATCGCGGTCAACACGTCGAGGAACAACGTCCACGCCGACGGGTTGACTCATGCCATGCACGGGATATTGCGTGACCACCTTGCGGACACCCCTTTTGCGGACCGGCTGGTCAGCGCCGAGAGCATCATCTCCGCGCTGCGTGGTCGCAAGACCCCCACCGAGCAGGCGCGCATCCGACGGGCTGTGGAAATCACGGATGAAATTTTCAAGCAAACGTTCGATTTCATCAAAGTCGGCATGACCGAGATCGAGATCGGCGAGCATATGCAAAAGCTTGCCAGGGAACAAGGCGTTGACCTGGCCTGGCCCGCCGAGAATTGCCCGGCCGTCAACAGCGGACCCAATTCCCCGGTCGGGCACAATGGCCCAACTGAGATCAAGGTCGAGCGCGGCCACCTGCTCCATTTTGACTTTGGCGTGCGCTATGAGGAATATTGTTCCGATATCCAGCGTGTGGCGTATATCCTCCGTGAAGGAGAAACAGATGCCCCTGTCGAGGTGCAGCGCGGGTTTCTCACCATTCGCACCGCGATCGAAAAATCCCGCGAAGCGATGAAGGCCGGCACAACAGGCAACTCCATCGATGTGATCGCGCGCGAAATCGTCATCGATGCCGGCTACCCTGAATATCCCTATGCTCTCGGTCATCAACTGGGGCGCGTGGCCCATGATGGCGGTGCGCTGCTTGGTCCGCTCTGGGAGAAATACGGCGATTCTCCAAATCAAAAACTCGAAGCAGGCCAGGTCTACACCATCGAGCCAGGACTGGCCGTCAACGGTTATGGTTATCTCGGCCTGGAGGAGGATGTGGTAGTCACGGAAAATGGAGCTGAGTACTTCACCGAACCGCAAAGGGAAATTGTGCGATTGAGAGGCTAAAGAATACAGCCTAAACGAATAAAATCCCGAAGGGATAACACGAGCGGGGCTGTGTCAACCCTTCGGGATTTATATATCTGACATGGGGAATGAGATCTAATATACAAGCACAGTTGTGATCTTTACAGGTTTTATTTACATAACATCTCAGAGGCAAAAATTCTTTCCTCCCTGGAGGATTGGGGTGCGGGGAGATCGAATCTGCTAAACGGAATCCTTTTCCGGCTGCGGATGAGGCGAAACATCCAAAAATATGAGGCGCTTCTTCCCATCTCCCGTGTGTCATCCATCACTGGCTGGAGGAAAACCCGATGCTATACTTGTTCTTGTGAAATAATTCACTACTACTTGTCTCATAATTCTCTGAACTGTTGTTTGGATTGGGGAGTTCGTATCCTTATCAGGTTCAGGCAGGTATGTGACATTCCGTAAAAAGGACCCAGAATGACTCAGGAAGATCCCAGAATTTTGGAACTCCGCCGCGTACGGGCCAAGGCGCTCGAGGGGGGCGGAGAAGAACGCATTAAGAAACAGAAGGCCAAGGGCAAGCTGACCGCCCGTGAGCGCGTTAAGCTGCTGCTCGATAAAGGCACGTTCAACGAGATCGAGCCGTTCATCACCCACCAGGGCGATGAGATGAGCCTGCTTAAGGAAAAGTACTACGGGGATGGCGTGATCACCGGCTACGGCCAGATCAACGGCCGGACCGTCTACCTGTATTCGCAGGATTTCACGATCTATGGCGGCACGCTGAGCGAAATGCAGTCGCACAAGATCTGCCGGGTCATGGACCTGGCTGTGCGCAACGGTGTGCCATTCATCTCGCTGATCGACTCGGGCGGGGCGCGCATCCAGGAGGGCGTCCGTTCGATGGGTGGGTACGCGGAGATCTTCCGGCGCAACGCGCAGTATTCAGGTGTGATCCCACAGATCGCCGTCATGCTCGGACCCTGCGCGGGTGGCGCGGCCTACTCCCCTGCCCTGCAGGACCTGGTCATCATGGTGGAGAAATCCTCCTTTATGTTCCTGACCGGTCCTGAAGTGATCCGGGCCGTGACCGGTGAGGTCATTGACGCGGAAGCGCTTGGCGGCGCGGCTGTGCACATGTCCATCAGCGGCGTGGCCCACCTGAGCGTTCAGGATGAATACCAGGCGCTCGACGCGGTACGGAAATACCTCTCCTATCTGCCGTCGAACAATGTGGAAAATCCGCCTTACGAGGCGCCGACCGACGATCTCCTGCGCATGGACGAACGCCTCAACAGCATGGTTCCCCTCGATCCCTCTGAACCCTACATCATGCACCAGGTCATCGAGAAGATCGTGGACCAGGGCACGTTCTTCGAATTCCAGCCCAGCTGGGCGCGCAACGCGATCATTGGATTTGCACGCATCGGCGGGCACAGTGTGGGGATCGTGTCGCAGGAACCCGCCATCATGGCCGGCGTGATCGACATCGACGCAGCCGACAAGATGACCCGCTTCGTCCGCATGTGCGACTGCTTCAACATCCCGCTGGTTACCTTTGTGGACTCGCCCGGCTTCCTGCCCGGCATCGCCCAGGAGCACAGCGGCATCATCCGGCATGGTGCCAAGCTCCTGTATGCCTATTCGGAGGCGACCGTCCCGAAGATCTGCATCATCACCCGCAAGGCTTATGGCGGCGCGTACGTGGTCATGTCGAGCAAATATCTCGGCACGGATGTCACCTATGCCTGGCCATCGGCGGAGATCGCGGTGCTGGGCGCAGAGGGGGCGGCAAACATCCTGTTCAAGAAACAGATCGACAACGCTGAGAATCCGTCGGAGGAGCGAAAGAAGCTGGCGGACGAATATCGCGAGAAATTCAACAATCCCTATTACGCGGCCGGCACCGGCTACGTGGACGACATCATCGAGCCGCGCGAATCCCGCCCGAAGATCATCGCCGCCCTGTCGGCGCTGCGCGACAAGTACACACCTGCACCGCCGCGCAAGCATGGGAATATCCCCGTATGAGCAATTTAGTCCTTGCCCTTGAAATTACCGTCCTTGGCATGGGGATCGTTTTTGCCACGATCATTTTGATCTGGTGGATGATGGCCCTGCTCACCAGATTCACCCAGGAAAAAGAGCCATCTGACATTGAGGCGAACGCACCCAGCAAGGAGAACGAAGAAAAGGCCCGGGCGGCAGCCATCGGCGTGGCGATCGCCATGGCCGAGCATCAGCTCTCCCAGACCCACCCGCTGCCTGACCCACCCACCGCGATCGTCTCTGCCTGGCAGCTGGGCATGCGCACCAGGCAGCTCTCCCAGAAGGGGACGCCTGTCGTTCGCAATCCGCGCAAGATAGGAAAGTAAATGAAATACAACGTCAAAATTTCAGACCGATGCTACGAAGTCGAGATCGAAAACATCCACGCCCGGCCCATCATTGCCATAGTGGATGGCCAGAGATTTGAAGTCAGTCCTGAAAGTGAAAATAGGCCGGAAGCCCGGGAGGAACAACCATCAGCCCCTCCATTCGGTCCAGCCTACACGCCGGTCGCAGTGCAGACTGGCGACGGCAACGAGCTGACTGCGCCGCTGCCTGGAACGATCATTGAATTTTTTGTCAAACCCGGTGATGTGGTGGAAGCAGGAAAGGTTGTGGTGGTCATTGAGGCTATGAAGATGAAGAACAGCATCCGTGCCACGCGCGGCGGCAAAGTGGTCGAGCTGCTGGTCAGTCCGGGTCAGACGGTGGCCCATAAACAGGCACTGGTGAGATTCGAATGAACATAGCTGAGCTGCTTCCCGAGCTGGTCAAAGGTTTTTCAAACTTTACCTGGGGCAACTTTGTCATGATCATCGCCGCCCTGGTGCTGATCTACCTGGCCGTCTTCAAGGAGATCGAGCCGGTACTGCTGCTGCCGATCGGTTTTGGCTGCCTGGTCGCGAATATTCCGCTGGGAGGGTTAACAGCAAACGTAGACGGCATGATGGGCGTGCTCTACGACGCAGGGATTCGGACGGAGCTGTTCCCGCTGCTGATCTTTGTGGGTGTGGGAGCGATGATCGATTTCAGTCCGCTTCTTTCGCAGCCCAAGATGGCACTGCTCGGCGCCGCAGGACAGTTTGGGATCTATGGCACATTGATTCTGGCGGTCCTGATCGGTTTCCCGCTCAACCAGGCCGCTTCGATCGGTGTGATCGGTGCGATCGATGGACCCACCTCCATTTTTGTGGCGACCAAGCTGGCACCTGAGCTGCTCGCGCCGATCGCGGTGGCGGCTTATTCCTATATGAGTCTGATCCCGATCATCCAGCCTCCGATCATGAAGGCAATGACAACGAAAAAGGAGCGTCTCATCCGCATGGAGTATGCCCCCCGGCCGGTCTCCCCAAAAGCGCTGCTCCTCTTCCCGGTCCTCCTCACCCTGGTTGTGGGCCTGCTGGTACCGGAGGCGACCCCGCTTATCTCCATGCTTATGCTCGGTAATCTGCTCAAAGTCTCGGGCGTGGTGGACCGGTTGAGCAAGTCTGCCCAGAATGAGATCATCAACATCGCAACCCTGTTCCTGGGCCTGGCTATTGGCGCCACCATGGAGGCCGGTACGTTTCTGAGTGTTACCACCTTGAAAATCCTCGGGCTTGGGTTGCTTGCCTTCGTCCTGGATACCGTTGCAGGCTTGTTGTTTGGGAAATTGATGGCAGTCATGAGCGGGTACAAGATCAATCCACTCATCGGCGCCTCGGGCATTTCGGCCTTCCCCATGGCAGGCCGCATCGCCGCCCGGATGGCCCACGAGGAGGACCCGGATAATTTCATCCTGATGCATGCCATGGGTGCCAACACTGCCGGCCAGCTGGGAAGCGTGATCGCCGGCGGGATCCTGCTGGCGATCGTTTTGAACCTGGTTTAAACCTCCAGCCGCTCCGCCTCGATTAGAATCCTTCCATGACCATTCGCCCCTTCAAGCTGCCTCAGGATATCGACCTGATGAACGCCCTGATCCTGGAAGGATTTCAATATCCCGAAAACCCTGCCTGGAGCGTGCAGGAGGATGAGATCCAGGATATGGTAGACCGTCTCCGTGGCACCAAGCAGCTGTGGCCGCTCCTGAGCATCATCCGGATCTTCGTGCCCTTGTTTCGTGATATTTTTTGTGGATTTATCGACGAGGAGGAGGGCCAGCCTGTCGGTTTGATTAATTACATGCGCCAGCGGAATGCGCCGGAATGGTATATCGGCAACGTCACGGTGCTGCCCGCGTATCGCCGGCGCGGGATCGCCCGCAGGCTGGTACAGGCAACACTGGACGAGCTCCGCGATCGCGGGGCCCGGGTGGCGTTCCTGGATGTGGTTGTGGGCAATGATCCGGCCTTCAATTTGTACAAGGATATGGGATTTGAGGAGTTTGCACAATCCTGTGAATACTCTCTTGAGAGGAATACCCTGATCCCGTCAGTGCCTCTTCCTTCGGGTTGTAAGCTGAAGCCATTAAGTCCCTACGATTGGAAAACACGGTTCAGTTTTGCACAACGTGTAACGCCGCTCCATATCACGCGTTTCGAGCCAATCAGCCAGGATCGCTTCCGCGCGCCCAGGATTCTACAGTTTCTGGGAAAGTTATTCGAATCGGCAGGTGGCTTTCGCAGTGCGAGGTTTGCCGTTTATGGAGTGGATGATGAAGTGGTGGGGCTCGGTCAATATTCCTACCGGACTCGGGCAGGCGGCAGCAACAGCGTGGATGTGAGCATTGATCCCCGCCAGCCCGACCTGGCAGAGCCGCTGCTGCGTTATCTGTTCTCCGCCGTCCAAAAGGCCGGCCCGGGACGGCGCACCGAGCTCAGTTTTGAAAACTGGGAATCAGCCCTGATCCATTGTGCCGAGGAGCTTGGCTGCAATAAGAGATACGGCGCGCACCGCATGGGGCTGCGGTTCTGATCCATTTACACTTCCGTAAAATAATTCTCTTCCAGGCCTTTCCAGGTTTCATCGTTCAGCTTCATATATCGGGTCAACAATGGATGGACACGGCTCATCTCTTCATAGACGCGCTGGGCGACCCGCCGGATCGAAAAGTGAGCGTTGGACGCAGAGCGAAGCTGGCAAAAGGCAAAGGCTTCCCGCAGGTTGAACGCTGCCAGCACCCGGCGGTTGTACCCGTTTGGGACGACATACTGGGCGATACCCGGGTTGAAGTCACACAACTTCTCATAAGTGCGCCGCGCAGCATCCAGGGCCGCCTCATACCTGGACCCGAAGCCCGCTTCCGTAACCAGGCGCGGGATCGCATACCCGAGCCGCGTGGTCAAACGCTGCGAGGTCTGGCTCATCATACGGTGGCGCTTGAACTCGGCATACGCACCCTGATCCATGACCAGATCGAATACATAGGAGGAGTATTCCAGCTCGCGCAGAGGCATATCATATTTCCCCAGGCGGCCTAGAAGAGATTCAGCCAGTTTCTCCCGTTCCTGTCCCTGGAGCGCTTTGACATAGGCCAGCGCCTCGGCGTAGCACATTTCCCCAAAGCGGAAAAGTGCTGCAGCCAGGACCCTTTCCTCCCCATCCCGATCGTACGAAACCAGGATGCACCAGTCATCCTGGATCAGATCGCCCTCGCTCATTGGAAGCGGGGGCGGCGTGAGTGAAAACTCACTGATGGTTTCGACCAGGTACGGGACAGCGTCCGCATATTTGACAAGGGTCGGCGTCTCGGCTCTGGCCACTTCCTTGACCCTCTCGCCGATCTCCCTGACTTCCGCCAGCTCGTGCGAAAGCATCTTGCGGATCATGTTTTCCAGCACGCGAGCGTTGGCGGTCATGCCCACATTGGCCAGCGAGGCAGCCGGCAGAAGGAAGCGGCAGACATCCACATATTTTGAGCGGATGCGGCGGTCCCAGGCCTCGTCCTTTTCATTCTCGCGGCGCGGGGATTGCTCAAAGACGAGAGTCCGCACCGGTTCCAGTGACTCCTCATAGGTCCGGAAAAGGAGGCGGACGGTTTCCACAAATTCATCCCGCATTGGATGACCGTCCAATTCGCGGGGAACGAAAAAATCGTCCGACCCCCATCTCTGATAGCGGGTCGACTTTTCGGTATAGGAGGCAAGCCGATTGCCCTCGATGCTCTCGATCGCCAGGCGGGACACGTTCTCAAAGGCAATGTGCAGGACCGCATGCTCTGCCACGGAGGCATGGCCGTAACCCACCACCCACTTCTCATGGAACCTGGCAGATTGCTCATCGCTCAGCTCGGCCGCGATATCCCGGAAGGATTCGGGCGAGCGGGAGGTCTTGGCAAAGGCAACAGCGATGGTCTCAGGGCTGAGAGCACGAGGGGAAAGCAGGTAAATTTCACGTGTACGCATGGTTGTCTCCTGTAAATCTGGCAGATTATACCCTTCACGGGCGTTCCATAAAATAATAGCGGCTTTTCAGCCGCTATTCAAAATCTTTCTCGTCTGCTCGATATCCTTCCATATTTGTTCCAGCAGGGCCTCCACAGAATGGAAGCGTAACTCATCGCGCAGGCGGGCGACAAATTCAAGGCGGACATCCTCTCCATAGATCTGGCGCTTGAAATCGAGCAGGTGAGCTTCCACGTTGGCGGTTTTCTTATCGGGCGTGAAGGTGGGATTGAAGCCAATATTTGTGGCTGCACAGAATTTCTGATCGTTCAAATAAGCCCAGCAGGCATAAATTCCATTGGCAGGGATGAGCTTGTCGACCGGATATTCGATGTTGGCGGTCGGCACATCGATCGTCCGGCCGCGCTGGTCGCCGCTGACAACCGGTCCGTGCAGTGTATAAGGATGTCCCATCAGGCGTGCCGCCTCCTCGACATTTCCGGTGGCGATCAGCTTGCGGATCTCGGTGGAGGAGATCACACCACTCTCGTCGCTCAAGGCATCCATCACCTCGACGGTGTATCCCAACTCCGAGCCGATCTCCCGCAGACGGGTTGCATCGCCCTCACGGTTCCTGCCCACGGTAGAGTCATAACCAAGCACCAGATGACTTACTCCAAGGTGCCTTTTTACAAGACGCATAAAATCCATCGCGCTTGTGCCTGCAAATGCCTGGTCGAATGGATGCGTGACCACAGCATCCACGCCCATGGACCCCAGCAGCGCGGCGCGCTCATCGGGCAGGGTAAGCAATTTAATTTCGCCGCGTCCGAAGATCCTGGCAGGATGCGGATCGAATGTTAAAACGACGGCAGGCGCGTCATTCGCATGAGCGCCTGCCGTCAGTCTATGAATGATCTGCTGGTGACCGCGGTGAACACCATCAAATACGCCGATGGTCAGCCAGGAATTTTCAAGGGAAATCTCTTGTAAAGATGAATAATGTTCCATAGTAATTGGCACCTGCCCCGATGCTTTTGTATCGGGGAGTCCAGCCATTATAAACGACCGGAGCAACCACCATGGGTTTCTTCTCACTTTTCCTTTTCCCGCCATGCAGGGCGGGAGGACCGGCAGGAATTACTCCGAAGTAAAGAACACCTTCTTCGGCTGCCAGGCCGGCTTGCCGTCTTCACCTTCCACAGCTTCCATCAAAGCGACCAGCTCACCCTGCGTGCTGACGCCGCGCACCCGGCTGCCGATCGCCACATCCTCCTCGGCTTTGACGCGATGTCCATGGCGGACACCTTCCACATCATCGGGGCTCAGCTCAAGGGCAGGCCAGTCTCCCAGTGCTTCCGCGGCAGGGATCAGATACTGGTACCAGTTGCCGGCGTGAAAGGCCTCCTGCAGCTTTCGCAGCGGCACGGCGTCCCGCAGGGAAAAACGCCCGCTCTTTGTGCGGCGCAGGCCGACAAGGTATGCACCACATCCAAGCTTTTCGCCGAGATCGTTGGCCAGCGACCGGACATATGTGCCCGAGGAGCAGTGCACGTCGATCACGACTTCGGGCGGCGCCCATTCCAAAACTTCCAGGTGATGAACGGTGATCTTGCGCGGCTCAAGATCCACTTCCTCACCCTTGCGCGCCATCTCATAGGCCTTGCGTCCCTGGACCTTCACAGCCGAGTACGGAGGCGGGGTCTGTTCGATCTCGCCTACAAACGTTTTCAACACTTCCTCGAACTGCTGTTCGGTAACATTAACAGGCTGATTACTGGAAGTGACCTTTCCCTCTGCATCGAATGTATCGGTCCTGCCGCCCAGACGGATGATCGCCTGGTATCGTTTATCGGAGGCAGATACATATTCGCTCAAGCGGACGGCCGGGCCTACCAAAATCACGAGAACGCCTGAAGCACGCGGGTCCAACGTACCGGTATGTCCTGCGCGGCGCAGGTTGGTGCCATTCCGAATGGCTTGTACTACATCATGGGAGGTCATCCCTACCGGCTTGTCCACGACCAGCACGCCGGAGATGGCATTCTTTATATCTTGACTATTCACTTTCAATCCTCCTTAACATTGTCCATACAGATTATCACATATCTGCCTAAATTTTAGGTTAGAGACCCAGGATTTCCTTTGTAGCCTTTAACACCATGGGCTGGACATCTGTCAAATTACCGGGCACATCTGCTCCTGCCGCTGCGGCATGTCCACCCCCCCCAAATTGTTTTGCAATTGGAGACACATCGATTCCCTCCTCAAGGGCCCGCCACGAAATCTTGACATGTTTGTCACTTTGTTCAACGAAAATCATGCCTATTTTGTTTCCATCAATAGCTGAGATCAAATTAATAAGATCGGCATCGTCATTGCCGCCATACCCTGCACGCCTGCGATCATCCAGTGTGAGCGTGCCCCACACAATTCCATTATCCTGCTCCAGGCTGGAAAGTCCGGCGCCCCAGTACCGGGCTGCGGGAAAGGACTTGTGCACCAGCGAGCGCATATACAGGTCCGGCATGTTCGAACCTGTTTCCATTAACATCGCGCATAGCCGCAGAGCAGATGGATTCGTATTCGCTGTACGGAAACCCAGGGTATCGGTAATGATGCCTGTTAAAAGCGCATCGGCGACCGGTTTGCTGATCTGAAGTCCCCAGGCAGGCATATGATTTGCCAGAATGGCGGAAGTAGCAACCTCCTCCGGCTCGATCAGGTTGAGCTTCCCAAATTTTTCGTTGGTCTTATGATGGTCGATATTAATGTCCGGCTGCCCAATATTCCCAAAAGCTTTCCCCACCCGCTTGAAATCTGCACAATCCACGGTAATAAAGGTGTCGTACTCCCCCCCTGGGTCCTTGACGATGAGTTCGCTTCCCTCCAGATGGCCAAAAGAGGCCGGGACACCGTCCATCAGAACCATCTTCACGGATTTACCACTCTGGATCAAACCCAGTCCAAGGCCCAGGAGTGAGCCGATCGCATCCCCATCCGGACGAATATGGGACGCGACCAGGACCTTATTTGATCTATGCAGGCGCTCTTTGATAGCCCCAATGATTTCTACGGTCATTTAAAGATATTTCCTCTTATTACCTGATTGTTTCCGAGAAGATACAGTAGTTTATTTCTTTTTCCGTAATTCTGCAAGTACCTTCTCTATATGATCTGCATTTTCAGGTGTCATATCCCAATGGAAACGCAGCCGTGGAAATGTGCGCAGCTCTACACGCGAGGCCAGAGTCTTTCGGATAAAACCGGAAGCGGACTCCAGCCCGGCAATGACATCTGTGGAGCGAGAGACGCCTTCCACAGCCGAAACATAGATATCTGCGTAGGCCAGTTCCCTGTCCACTTTTACGTCGGTCACGTAAATTTGTTTCAAACGGGGATCATTGATCTCGCGGATGAGCATTTCCGAAAGTTCCTGGCGGATCCGATCCGCAATTCGCTGTAAACGTGTGCCAGATGGCATAATTTATCTCAAACTTTGCGAAGGCATCCTCCGAGCTGCCCCAGCGGATTTGCCTTCGCAAACTTTTCTTCCCTATTCCGCCTTTTCGACGGTATAACAGACCAGCTGGTCGCCCACCTGGATATCACTAAAGCTCTTAAATCCAACACCACATTCATACCCCTGCCGGACTTCCTTGACATCGTCCTTCTCGTGGCGCAGTGAGCCCATATCGCCCTCATAGACGATGTCGGTGCCACGGTACAAGCGCACCTTGGCATTGCGCCGCAGCTCGCCATCGGTAACACGGCAGCCGGCCACCTTGCCAAACTTGGAGGCGGAGAAGACGGCCAGTACCTGGGCGTGTCCGATGATCTTGTCCTTGGTCTTCGGCTCCAGCATGCCGTTTAGAGCTTTTTCAATATCCTCCGTCATGCGATAGATGATTTCGTACAGGCGAATATCAACGCCTTCCTTCTCGGCCATGCGACGGGCCGAGACGTCTGCCTGCACATTGAAGCCAATGATAATCGCATTCGAGGCGGCTGCCAACATAACATCGTTCTCACCAATGTTGCCGGTCTCGGAGTACAGCACCTTGATGCCGATCTCTCCTTCCCCCAGCTTGTTCAGTTCGGTCACGATGGGATCGAGCGAACCCTGTACGTCCGCTTTGACGATCAGGTTTAGTTCCTTGGCTTCTCCCGCCTGGACGTTGGCAAACAGATCCTCAAGAGACATTTTCTTGCGGGCCTGTGCCTGTGACTTTGCCGCATCCTGGCGACCGGAAACGATTGTACGCGCCTCCCGTTCCGAGCCCACCACTTCAAACAGGTCGCCAGCAGAGGGAACATCACTGAGACCCATCACAGCCACCGGCATGGACGGAGCGGCCTTTTTCACAGGCTTGCCCTTGTAATCAGACAAAGCCCGCAGTTTGCCATAGGAAGTGCCCGCCACGACGACATCGCCTGATTCAAGCGTCCCGTTCTGGACCAGCAAAGTGGCAAGCACGCCTTTCGAGCTGTCGAGCTCGGCTTCGATCACGGTGCCGATCACCTTGCCGGCCGGGTTGGCCTGGATCTGCATGTTGTCGGCGACCAGCAAAATGCCTTCAAGAAGATCTTCGATGCCCTGTTTCTGTTTGGCAGACACCGGAATGACCATGGTATTGCCACCCCATTCATCGGGCACAAGTTCCTGGTCGGCGAGCTGCTGCTTGACAAGCTCCGGATTGGCGTTGGCCTTGTCAATCTTATTCATGGCCACGATGATCGGGACGCGCGCCGCCTTTGCATGCGCAATGGCTTCCCGGGTCTGGGGCATCACGCCGTCATCTGCGGCGACCACCAGCACTACGATATCCGCACCCTGCGCACCGCGTGCCCGCATCTGGGTAAAGGCAGCGTGACCAGGTGTATCGAGAAAGGTGATCAGTCTGCCCTTCTTCTCAACCTGGTAGGCACCTATGTGCTGGGTGATGCCGCCCGCCTCCCCCGCGGCTACATCCGTCTGGCGGATCGCGTCGAGCAAGCTGGTCTTCCCATGGTCGACATGGCCGAGAATGGTTACAACAGGAGGACGGTTGATCAGCTTCGATTCTTCCTCTCCCGCGATCATCTGCCGCCACAACGGCACCTCTCCCGTTTCGACCTTGACTTCCTCGACCACTTCCGGGACCGCTTCAAAGCCATATTCCCCAACCACAATCGCAGCCGTATCAAAGTCCACGGACTGGTTAATGGTTGCCATGACGCCATTCGACATCAATTTTTTGATCAGATCAATGGGGCTTTTTTGTACCTTCTGAGCCAGGTCGCGTATGACGATGCTGGCAGGTAATTCAATCTTGTTACCGTTCGTACTCATGGGCTACCTCCATAATTCAATGTGTGACGAATAACGCACATGGAAGCACATTATTCATCCCGGCAAGCCCAGTGAGCGAATCAAACGATTACATTCTGGTTACTCGCCGGTCCCCACAGCCTCTGCCTCCACGGGCAGAGAATGCATAAATTCTTCCAGTCGTGTACGGTCATCTACCGATAAAGTCATTTTCAGCGCGTGCGCCAGAGGACCTTTCAAGGCACGCTCCCAGCATTCCCGGCGGTCGTGCAGGTAAGCTCCCCTTCCGGCGAGTTTACCGGTCGGGTCTACCTGCACTCCCTGGGCTGTGCGCACCAGACGGATCAGCCTGCGCTTGGGCAGAACTTCACGACAGCCCACACAGGTCCGCTGGGGCACATGTTTTACGCGCTGAACAGTTTTCTTAGACACCTTCATCTCAACGTCATTGCCCCGCCTGCCTTCGGTGGGGTTGCAAAATGCAATGACAGTTACTGCCGCTTGTCTTATCGTCGACCAAATTTATCAGACAATTTATAAGCCAAAATTGAAGCTTTCGTTTAATCATGATGCGCTACGATGCAACTATACTACCAATCTTCACCAAATTCGCCATCGCCGCGCTTGTGCTTCTTGCGGCCAACGACTTCGCCGCGCTCCTCGTCGAACTGGAGCTCGACGCTCTTCTTCTTGCCCTTCTTGCCTTTCTTCTTATCGGCGGAGTCATCCTCTTCCCCGCCGGTCGTCTGGAAGATCTCAGGCTTCATCTGGAAGAGCTCATCCAATGAGACGCCATCCTTGGCATGCTCATCATCTTCCTCTTCGGCGGCTTTCTTCTTCGTGGGAGCCGGCTTCTCAGCCGCAGCCCCTTCTTCCACCTTGGCAGGTTCGCCAACCACAGCAGCTACTTCTTCAGCCACGGCAGCAGGCGGAGTCACTTCGGCCTGAGGTTCGGCCACAGGAGCCGCTGGAACTGCAGCATCCACCGGTGCTTCTTCCACAGGAGTCGGCTCAGGGAACTTGAGATTGACGAGGCACTCGTCGATGTTCTGCATCGCCTTGGGGCCAATTCCAGGCAACCCAAGCACGCGGTTTTGATCCATCTTCATGGACATCATCAAGCCGCCGACCGTATCGATGCCTGCTTCGACCAGGATGTTAAAGACGTGTTCCTTCAAACCCAGCGCTTCGAGAGGCATGCCAAACGCAGCGGTCGGGACCTCTGAGCGGGCGCTGGCGGTCTTTTCTTCGACAGCCCGGGCCGCGTCTTCCTTGATCTGGATGGTGCGGCGCTCGACGCGGTCAACGAACTGGGCCAGCATCGTATATTCTTCCGGTGTGACCGGGCGGTTCTCGGTCTTCTTTGCCAGGATTTCCTGCAGCTGGGGAATGGTCTCCACCACATTTGGCAGGAGAGCCGCCAGGGAAGGATCGCCCTGCAGCTTCTGGACCGCATCCCCGGCAGCCTCGGCCAGGGACTTGATATCGATCCGCCAGCCGGTCAGCTTGGCAGCGAGACGGGCATTCTGCCCGTCGCGTCCGATCGCCAGGCTGAGCTGGTCTTCACCAACGACCACGGTTGCCGTTCGGTTTCCATCCACCTCAGAGAGGTAGACGCCGCTGACGCGGGCCGGGCTGATGGCCTTGGAAATATAAACAACGGGATCCTGATCCCACTGGATAATATCGATCTTTTCGTCGTGCAGCTCCTTGACGATCGCCTGGATGCGCACGCCCTTGATGCCTACACAGGCGCCAACCGGGTCCACACCCGCCTGGGTAGCCATGACGGCAACCTTGGCACGCGCGCCCGGCTCGCGGGCAATGGCCCGGATCTCGACAACGCCGTGGTAGATCTCAGGAACTTCGTTCTCAAGCAGACGGCGCAGGAAGTTGCGATGGGCGCGGGAGAGCACGATCTGCGGCCCACGCGAGCCGTCCTTCACTTCCAGGACGACAGCACGTACCCGGTCATGCAGCTTGAAGCGCTCGCCGGGGATTCTCTGGTTGCTCGGCAGAACGCCTTCCGCCTTCATGTCAAGCCCGAGAGTGGTCGCCTGGGCGTTGGTCGCCTGAACGATCCCGCTCACGATCTCACCGACCTGGCGCTCGAAATACGACATCTGGTTGGACCGCTCCGCCTCGCGGATGCGCTGCTGGATCACCTGGCGCGCGGTCTGGGCAGCGACGCGGCCAAAATCGGCCGGCGTGGTCTCTACCACGACCATGTCACCCAGCTGGGCCTCGGGGTTGACCTTGCGAGCCTCCTCCAGTAAAACTTCAGTCTTCGGCTCCTGGACGTCCTCGACGACCTCTTTTTCGGCAAATACCATTACTTTACCGGTCTCGGGATCGATCTTGGCTTCGACATGCTGGGCCGCTGACGCGTTGACAGCCCGCCGATATGCTGACACCATGGCGGACTCGATGGCTCCCAGGATAATATCCTTGGAAAGCTGTTTTTCCTCCAGCACTTCATTGAAAGCCAGGGAGAATTCGTTCTTTGACATGCTTACTGCTCCGTTTATTCCTTATTACAAGCAGAAAAGTGGGGGCTGCCCACTTCTCGGTGCGTTCAGTGATCGATTCGTCGTACCAGTGTATTTTAGCATAGTGAATTAAATCGTGCAAGATATAATAGCCCGCATGTCACAACGAAACCTGGACAAAGCCGCCCTGCGAGGCGAACCATCCTACGTCTGGCGTGCAGGACAGCAGCGCAGACTGGACATGATCGTACATGCCGCCGGAAGACGTATCACAGGCAGAATCCTGGAGAATGGATGCGGAGTGGGCATGTATGTGGAACATCTGTCCCCGTTCGGAGGCGAAGTTATCGGGCTGGAATATGACTTCGAGCGCGCCGCCGAGGCAGGCAAAAACTCTCCGCATATCATCAATGCCGC
>JBLMZU010000356.1:0-10081 GCA_050258995.1 Bacteroidota bacterium | reverse complement strand
AGAAACGGCGTGATCGAGTGGCCGGGATGGAATCGCCAATCGTTTCCCATGTTCGTATTCATACATGAAATGAACAAGGTTGGTTTTTTCATCGTACCAACGAATACCAAAATCTTTTGTCCTGAACACTTCCCGTAATTTATCTCCGACCAAATCCACAATGAACTGGAAGTCCAGCTCGGCAGCCAGCCCCTGCTGGATGGAGTTGATGATCTGCAGCTCGGCAACGCGTTCCTGCTCCGCTTTGAAGAGGCGCTGGGTTTCATCAAAGAGACGGGCATTTTCCAGGGCAACGCTCATCGAGTTTGCCAAAGTTGATGCTAAGCGAACGACAGGTTCTGTAAATGTGTTCTCATGATCATTATCTTGAAGGGAAATATAGCCTCGCAATTCTCCCTTAACCAACAATGGGACACCCACGGCTGATCTAGGAAGTTTACCTGCAGCGGGGCGTTCCATCCCATTTTGCCGAGCAATTTCCAAAAGATTTTCATTTATAACAATCGTTTGTTTGGCATCCAGTATCGGTCTTTCCAAAACGCTTGGGGTATGTGCTTCATGTGTGTGAAGATTTCCTTCTTCAAAACAATAAGGTGTGTGAAGTAGATCAGAGGCAGGATCGTAGATGTTGATCTGAACGGTGCTGACCTTGAATATCTCATAAAGCCTGTTGCCTACCAGGTGGATAATTGCATTGAAATCCAACTGGGCTACGAGGCCTTCCTGGACACTGTTAATAAGGGCCAGTTCGGCCTCTCGTTGAGCCAACTGTTGATTCAAGGAGATCTTCTTTTTTCCGGAAACTGTCGTTTTAGCCATACTCCTGCTCCTCGCTGGTGGCTTGCATGGGGGCATCATACAACCCGGCTCCATTCAAGTCAATAGGACAAGAATAGTGCGAAATGCTTGCGGCGTCGCCAAATCATACTTGCGCTTTCCCCCAGGGATGGCTTGTTCTTTTTTTAGAGTTTAAGGGATGGAGGAATTAAATAATTTTAAATTTTCGAGGGGTGTTTGCAAAAGGAGATCACAGCCGGGCCAGAGGGCGTCCACCCCTGTATCGAGGGCGGATTGTTTGGCCCTTTGAATTTCAGACGGGTTGCCGTGCGCCAGAGTTTGCACCGGGTCCAGGTTGCCGAAGAGAAGGGTGTTTTTCATCGCGGCACGCGATGCGGCTGAATCGTTTGTCTGGTCCACGGAAATTGCATTGGCACCGGCCAGATCGAGCAGATGCATGGACTTATTGGTATTTCCGCATACCGAAAGGACGGCTGGCTTCGGAAGATCGGCGATCAACTGTTTGACAGCCGGCAGGACAAACTGCTCGAACCGTGCCGGCCCAAGGAAACCGGGCGAGCCGCCCATCTCATGGACCGTGATAAAGTCTGCGCCAGCCGAGCGATAGGCTGCTCCAATCTGCGAGAGGAACCTGGAAAGCCGGCTGAGAGCCTCCTGGACCGCGGCCGGCTCGCGTTTCATTTCAACAAAGAGACCCCCAAGATCGATCAAATATAAAAGGAGTGTATAGGGACCTGGAAGAATCCCGCTAATTACAACTTCACTTCCGATATCTGCCTTTAGAATGCGGATCGCCTCACAGATCAAGGGCATCCTGCCGCGCGAAAGGAAGTCGGCGCTTTGAAAGTAGGCCTGGGAAAGATCTTTGGTTGAGCCAAACAAGGGCTTCGCTGGTTGTGGAAACTGGCTCTCACCATCCTCATAATATTTTAGAGTCGCTCCCAGTGCTTCAGCGGGCGCACACAGGTCCAGGGGTAGAGCCGCAGAGGGCATGCCGGTCAGGCGGTATGTGCTGGCCGCGGCCCTGGCCAGCTTTTGCGCATCGTGATGAACCTCAGGCAGGGAAAGCCCTTCGCCTGCCAGTCCTTCGGCAGTGACATGGATCAGGCCGCTGAAGGCGGGCACCTTGTCAATTTTGTTTCCTGATAGCAAGGAAAGGATTTCGTTACGCACGTTACACCACGAAGTATATGAAGGGTCACGAAGATTTTAATTTGCGCATCTTCGTGACCCTTCGTGGTTAATTATCTTTTACTGCCTTGGCGATTGCTGCAATGTGTTCGGGTGTATTTCCACAGCATCCGCCGACGACCTTCGCTCCCAATTCCACATACTTTTTGGCGTAGGTCGCCATATCCTCGGGCGTCATGTCGTATACGCCCTGCTCGGTTGCGATGTCCATGCGCGGAACGCCGGCATTCGGCTTGACCCACAGAGGAAAGTCCGGAACGGTCGCAGCGTACTCTTTTACAACGGCTTCCATGTTTTCGAGGGTGGTGCCGCAGTTTGCACCGACCATGGTTGCACCCATTTCACAGTAGCGCTTGATCACATCCTTCGGCTTGACGCCCATCATGCTGCGGGTGCCGCGGTCATAGCTGAAGGAAATCACAACGGGCAAATCACTTGCAGATTTTGCGCCCTCGAACGCTGCAGTGGTCTCTTCAAAGGCGAACATGGTCTCGATCAGCAGCAAATCCACGCCGCCTTCCGTAAGCGCCTTCGCCTGCTCGGCAAACGTCGCTTTGACATCCTCCGCCTCAAGCGGACCGTACGGCTTGATCAATGCGCCGACCGGTCCCATCGAACCGGCGACCAGCACACCGTCCCGGGCAGATGCGGCTTTGCGGGCGATCTCCGCCGCCCGGATATTCACTTCGGGGGTGCGGTCCTGATACTTCGAGTCCTTCATACGCATGCGCGTCCCACCAAAGGTGCAGGTCAGGATGATATCCGAGCCAGCCTCCACGAATGAGCTGGCCAGCTTCGAAATGATGTCTGGGCTGTCGATGATCAGGTCCTCCGGCGGGCGGCCCGGCTTGAGTCCCATCTTCTGGAGATTCGAGCCCGTTGCCCCATCCGCAACCAGGATCTCGCTTGTATTGAGCCGTTCAAGAAATTTGTTCATTGCTTCTCCAAGGTTCACCGCGCAGGGTCACAAAGGTGCACGAGTTTTTTTCCCTTTGTGGCACTTTGTGTCCTTCGTGGTGGATATTTATTTTATAAAGTTCTTCGCCATCGGGTCCACCGTTCGGTGGGGGATCAGATGAGCAACGTGTTCAAATGGCTCGCTCATGTGTGGGAAGCTGGTGGCGAGCATGAACTGGTTCTGGAACTCCGGATCGGTGGGCAGCTCAAATCGTTCGACCCGGCGCGTCACCGAATCGATCTCATTGCGCTTCTCCACATTCAGCAGGGCGATACGGGCTCCGTCACCTGCGGCATTGCCGACTGCATAAACCTTATCCAGTTCGCAATCGGGGATCAGCCCGATCAGCATGGCTTTTTCCTTGTCAATATAGCTGCCAAAACCGCCGGCCAGGATAATTTTATCAGGGGTTTGCAGCCCGCTGCGCTTCAAAAGGGTGCGCGCTGCGACGAACAGAGCGGCCTTGGCAAGCTGGATCTGTCTGACATCCTGCTGGGTCATGGGGATATCCCGCCCGATGGATGTTTCCTTCGCCCAGGCGACCACATACTCCCAGCCGCTTTCGCTCTCGCGGATGCGCTTCGAGTCTAATCCCTTTTTGAATTTACCGCGCGAATCGACAATCCCCACCCGGAATAACTCGGCCACGGCGTCGATGATTGCTGAGCCGCAGATACCCTTGGCTTTTCCGGTGTTCCAGTTGTCCTCTCCGATGATCTTATAACTTGGCTCGAGGGTCTTCTCATCAATGTGGACTCGCTCGATCGCACCGGGCGCGGCGCGCATGCCGTATTCCACGTGAGCGCCTTCGAGAGCGGGACCTGTGGGCGTGGATGTGCAAACCAGGCGCTTGCGGTTGCCAAGCACCAGCTCGGCGTTTGTGCCGACGTCGATCAGCAGCCAGTTCTCATCCTGCTTGTGCGGCTCCTCCGCCAGGATCATGGCACTGGTATCCGCACCGACAAAGGATGCAATGGTCGGCAGGACATGGATGTTCCCAGCGGGGTTGATCTGTAGCCCCAGCTCACGCGCTTTGACATCCACCGAGCTGTGGATGGCCGGTACAAAGGGAGCCAGACCCAGGTCCCTGGGAGGCAGGTTCAAAAGCATATGGTGCATGGTGGAATTTCCGACCAACACCATTTCCAGGATCTCTTCTGTTTTGATCTGCGCTGTCTTTGCAGCCTGCTTCAATAATTTATTCAGGGTCGCAATAATGGCCTTGTGCAGTTTCTCCAGGCCATCCTTGTGCTCGATCGTATACTGGATGCGCGACATCACATCCTCGCCGTACACGATCTGCGGATTCATTTCGGATTCGGCTGCCAGGATCTCGCCCGTGCGCAGGTTGCACAAATAAAGGGCGACCGTTGTTGAGCCGATATCCACAGCCGCACCGTAGCTGTCCTCCACATAGCCCGGCTGGACTTCGATCACTTCCCTGTCCTGCCAGACCGAGACGGTAACGTTCCAGGTTGCCTGGCGCAGCGTGGGAGAGAGTGTCCGCAGGCACTGGTAATCGATCGTGAGGTTGAACCAGCGCGGCAGGTTCTCCTCGCCGCGGCGGATAAGACCCATGGATGTCTCGAGCCCCTTGGCCAGCCGCTCCCAGTCCGCAATGGGACGCTCAAGATTTGGCGGAGTCATCGAGACATAATACTTGCGAACGGACGGCTTGATCTCGATCGCCCGCTCACGAGCGCTCTTGCGGACGATCTGTTTATTGCCGCGGCTCTCCTCCGGAACGTTGATCAGCAAATCGCCCAGCACCCTGCATTGGCACGATAAACGGACCTGGCCGATCTCCCAGCCCTTTTCCTTTAATAACTTCGGCCTGCGCTCGAGATAGGCACGTTCCTCACGTCCTATGGGAGAGAGATGTTCACGCTTCGACTCGATGTTGTACTTCTCAAAGCGGCCCTCCTCCACCAGGACCATGCACTTGCCGCAGGTGGCGTTTTCGGCGCAGATGGACTCGATCTCGACCCCCAGGTCACGGGCGGCAGCCCGTACGGAGGTGCCTTCGTCGACCTGCCCGCGGCGACCGGAGGGTTGGAGGATCACAGTATGTTTTTGGGTCATGAAAATTTCGCTTTTCCAGTAATTTGACGATGGCCCATGGACGGTAGACCGTCATGACCAATGGTCTAGCGTCTAGGGTCTACTTTTGCGCGGAATCTCGATCTTCGCGAATTCCGTCTCAAGCTCCGAGACCAACGCCTCCGCGACCTCTTCGGGCGTGCCTTCCCGCTTGATCCACTCGCCGCGGCGATATTGTGCGGAGTAGTCATCC
Source organism: Bacteroidota bacterium (assembly GCA_050258995.1). Classification (GTDB taxonomy): domain Bacteria; phylum Chloroflexota; class Anaerolineae; order Anaerolineales; family Villigracilaceae; genus Defluviilinea. The sequence goes on along the minus strand of JBLMZU010000356.1, from coordinate 4,841 downwards.
GTGGATGTTAATCCGCTCGCCATTGCGTAGGCGTCAATGTTATTCTGTATTTTTTTTGAAAGTTGTCTCTTAATGGTGCGCCCATCTCCTTCCACAGTGATCGAGGAAGGGATGTGCTTCCAGTAATAGATTCGGTAGCGAGCCATGTTCTGTTGACCTCGGGAAATTATATATAATTTATGCAGGTGCGGATTGTACGCGATGTTTGGATGCGGGTCAATGCAAAAATGAACCTGTATTGCAGAGCTGAAGGAGAACTCATGGGTTGGAAATGCACGGGATAGCAAAATTCCATCTTTGCCGCGAGCAGGTGAATAACACAATAGATTTAATGTATTACCTGCGTCATTCGGGCTTCGCCAAATCTGCATAAAAGATTCTCAGTACATCATTCAGACCTCATGGCGAGTGCATTCCCGGCCAGCCATCCGGTGGTCCAGGCGGATTGGAAGTTGAAGCCGCCGGTCAGGCCATCGATATTCAGGATTTCCCCGGCGAAGAATAGATCCTTCACGATGCGACTCTGCATGGTCTTGAAATCCACTTCATTCAGCTTTACCCCGCCGCAAGTGACAAATTCATCCTTGAACTGTCCTTTGCCTTCGATCATGAACCCAGCAGTTGTCAGCTCTTGAGCAAGCCTTCTCAATTCCGCTTTGGAAACATCCGCCCAGTTCTTTTCACCAATGACTTGAACCAGCTGTCTCCACAACCTGGCTGGGATTTGTGAAAATGCCTGCTGGGTGGAAACTTTTTTCCTCGCATTCTCGGGCCAGTCTTTGTTCCTCTGCAGGATCTCTGCGGCCTGATCGAAGCGATAATCGCCAAGCCAGTTCACGACCAGACTGGCATGGTACTTTTTCTCATGAAGCTCACGTGCGCCCCAGGCCGAAACCCGTAGTACGACAGGACCGCTCATGCCCCAGTGGGTGATCAGCAGCGGGCCGCGCTGGAGGATCGAACCCGTTTTCAAGGTCACGTCCTCGACAGAAATACCTGCCAGCCCGGCGATCCGTGGGTCTGAGACGTTGAATGTGAACAATGATGGGACAGGTTCCTCGATGGAATGGCCAAGGGAGTGGACCAGGTCGAGAGTTTTGCGGTCGCTGCCGGTGGCAATCAACAACCTCCTGGTTTGGATGGAGATCTCCCTCGCTTCGTTTCGGACCTCGAGCCGAAATCCGCTTTTTGGGCTTTTATCCACCCTTTGCAGGCTGGATCCGGTCCGTACCTGCACGCCGGCCATTTTCGCTGCCTCGCGCAGTGCCTCCTCAATCGTCTCCGAAGTGTCCGTAATCGGAAACATGCGCCCGTCTGCCTCGGTCTTTAATTTGACGCCGCGTGCTTCAAACCACTCGACTGTATCCGCAGGCTGGAACCGTGAAAAAGCCCCGCGCAGCTCACTCGCGCCGCGCGGATAATAGCCGACTAACTTAGCAGGATCGAAGCAGGCATGTGTAACGTTACAGCGCCCACCGCCTGAGATGAGAACCTTTCCCAGCGTCTGGCTCGCCTTTTCGAGAATTAAGATCCGTATGTCGGGAGCCAGTTCTGCACAACGGATGGCAGCAAAGAATCCTGCAGGACCTCCGCCGGCGATTACAATATCCCAATGGGACTGAATGGTTGCCATCCTGTCATTATAAACCGGCGCACTGTGCTAAAATGATGAGACGCCCAAACATTGGGCGCCTCATTGCAGCTTTGATTCTTTATTCCCTTGACTCTTCCGAGCCGAGCTCAGCCGTTCCCTTGGAGGAGGATGTTTTCCCTGTCTCCAGACGTGACTTGAGCCGCATCAAATCGTCGTTCATTGCCTGCCGGGGATCGACACCAAAAAGCTGGGCGACCGCGTGCCCAAGTACGCCAGCGGGAGGCAGATATTCCATCTGCACGCTGACGCGCGTGCTGCCGTCCCGGATCTGGTCAAAGCGGACGAAGCCGGCGGTCTTTACCTGTGAATCGGGCATTGATTCCCAGGCAATCGATTCATTTGGTATATCGCGTGTTATATGAGATTGGAATTCCACCGTGCTGCCCGCAGGACCCGCCACCTGCCAGGTCGAAACATCACCATTGACGGTAATTTCCTTCACATGGTTCATGAACAGCTTGAAATTCTCGAAATTACGCCAGAACTGGTAGACCTCATCGATCGGTGCGTCGATGGTAATGGCCTTCCGTACTTTGATAAGATTTTCACCGACACCCAGCAAGCTGCGCGTATCCATGTTTGTCATGCTGCGGGCGGTGATAATCAGGCCTGCAGTGCTGAGCAGCGGCTTGCTCAATCCACTGCGCCGCATGCCGTATAGAGTCAACAGGCTCCCACCCACGCTGCCAAGCAATCGGGTCGCCGGTGACCAGTTCTGCTGCGACTCAGAGCTGGTCTGCCTGCTCACAGAGGTATTGGCCTGAAGGGAAGGGATATCCTGAGGATTATCCAGAAGCTGCAGTTCATCCTCCACACCATATACGCCGCGGGTTCGTGCTGCAGCCTTTAAGATGGCATCCCGGTCCTCTCGCAAAGCGGGTCCGGTCAAGTAAATGTAACCGCCGTCGGCCCGGACGTCGACGGCGCGGGTATTGTTTGAGATGCGCCCAAAGTTCGAGCGGACGCGCTCCTCCAGGATCCAGTCTGGTGCGACCTGGTCGCTGAGCCTCGCGGTCATCTCGGAGAGGAGACCACGGGTCCGGTTGCGAAGGTCCCGTTTTCCTGTATCAATGGAAGTATCCAGGTCGCTGATCCATTTATTAATCTGGTTCTCGATCTGTGCCCGCCTGCGACCTCCCTGCTGGGGATCAAAGAAATACATCATCCCCGCACCCAATCCGACAGTTATTAGTAATGTCTTAAGCCTCATATGTGCCTCCTAATTTCGTAAACTACCAGTACTGTTAAATACGAACAGGAGGCAATAATTGATTCACCCTTTTTGACTAATCTTCTCATCTGCAGGATCTCTAATTTGATTATTAAAAAGACCCGACTATGACATCCCGCTCAACGAAGGACCGGCTGTTTCCTTCGAATTTTGCTCGATCAGGTAGAGCAGCCGCAGAAGCTTCAAGTCATCGTAATTGACATTTCCATTCAGTTTGTCGAAGACCGGCTTAAGGATGGTCGGTCCCAGTTCCTGGAATGCTGCAAACGCGGCCGTTCGGTGCTCGGGCGTTATGGATGTGAGGTCCAGTAAACCATCCTGTTTGCGGAGATGATTTCCGGCCAGAAGGTACTTTGTCAAGTGCTCGAGGATTGTTCCTTGTGTGACCTGGTGACGTTGCATCAAGGCTTTGACGGTGAGGCCCTCGTTGAAGGCTTCCGCGACGAGGCGCGTCCGCTCTCCGATTTCCACATCATCCTTCCTCTTCCGGCTCGGTTTCTCTGCAGAACCGGAATTTCCATCGGAGGGGGATGGAGGAAGCTCCTTCAACCCGTGCTTCTCACAGTATGGCTTGATAATCTCCAGGAACGCCTGACCATAACGATTTAATTTTGCCTGCCCAACACCGGAAATATTCAGCATACCTGCCATGGATTGAGGGTAATAGGCGGCCATTTCTATGAGCGTCCGATCTGAAAAAATGACATAGGGGGGAACGGCGGCCTGATCGGCCAGCTCTTTGCGCTTCTGGCGCAGCAGTGCAAAAAGTGCGCTGTTGTATTCCAACTCCGACTTTTTCTTGTCTTCGTTCTTCACCCGTTCTTTGGTGTCCAGGAGGACACCCATTACGTGTACACGGCCGTTGAGCATATCCAGTCCCTTGGCTGTGGCGCTTAACGTCTGGTACTCACCGGCCTGTTTGATATAGCCCATGGTCAGGAGCTGGCGGGCCACGTGCATCCATTGTTTGCGATTTAACTCCACACCCGTTCCGTACGTGGGCAGTTTTTCATGCCCCCACCGCAAAACCTTTTCATTCCTTGAACCCAGCAGAATATCGGCAATGTGACCTGCACCAAATTTCTCATTCACGCGTTTTACACAAAGAATGAACTTTTGGGCGAAGGCCGTGATATCCACACGATCGGCTGGCGCGGAGGTGCAGTTGTCACAGTTGTGGCAGTTATTTACTTCCGTCGCTTCGCCAAAATAATTGAGAATGGGCTTCCGCCGACATGTGGTCTCATCCTCCGCAAAGCGCACGATGGCATTCAGATGCTGGATGGCTACCTGTTTTTCATTTCCCGTTTTTTGCTCGATAAAGTAATTGAGCTTGGCGGCATCCGAGTAACTGTAGAGCAGGGTGCAGTGAGCCGGCAGGCCGTCCCGTCCGGCGCGGCCGATCTCCTGGTAATACCCTTCGATGCTTTTTGGCAGATCATAATGAATGACGAAACGGACATTGGGCTTGTTGATCCCCATGCCGAAGGCGATCGTAGCAACGATGATCTGCACATCGTCGCGGATAAAGTCCTCCTGGTTCCTGCGCCGCTCGGAATCCTCCAGACCGGCATGGTACGGGCGGACAGAATATCCCTTTGATAAAAGGTAAGCGGCCAGGTCATCCACCTGTTTGCGGGAGAAACAGTAAATGATCCCGGATTGATCCTTGTGGCGGTTCAGTACCTGGATGGTCTGCGCAACAGGCTCTCGTTTGGGGAGGACCTCGATGTATAGATTCTCCCGGTTAAAGCTGGCCACGAATTCATTGGTCGTGGCAAACTTGAGCGTGGTACGGATATCCTGCCTGACCCGGGTTGTTGCTGTGGCAGTGAGTGCCAGGCAGACGGCATTAGGAAATCGCTTCCGAATTTCGACAAGCTGGCGGTACTCCGGGCGGAAGTCGTGTCCCCACTCGGAAATACAGTGGGCCTCATCGATGGTCAGCAGATCCAC
>JBLMZU010000355.1:0-3224 GCA_050258995.1 Bacteroidota bacterium | reverse complement strand
ATGCAAACAAAAACGGGCAGTATGAGGCCATCCCAGGAGAGTGCGGTGCAACGGATGGCTACTACTATGGGTACTGGATGGCAGATATGTTCATTTACCCTGGACAGGATCGTGTACCGCCCCCGGGGCAATAATATTTTATGATCCGGATCGCGAGTATGCAAATTTAAGAGGAATGTCCAGTCAAACATACCAAGCGCGACGGGACGTTCTTTTTTTGTTGATTGTTCAACTGGAGAGGTAAAGATCCTCTTCACAATCGTCCAGCGAGAGAGTCTGGGAACAGGGGTTAAATTGATCAAAGTAGTCAGCCCAAATGCCTTCTACACAGTCGAAGATGTTTGATCGGCCAAGAGTGGAATATTCGCTGTGCACGCGTCCCCAATCGAGAAAATCTGAATGCAAATCCAGAAGTCATCGATGAACGAAATGCACTAGCTTTTTAGGTGAGTGATGGAATTACCGCTTCGTCGTGACGAGCGGTCAAGGAGAGGCTGTGGGCGCTTTTGTGGGGGGTTCGGTAGCTTTCGCAGGCGCTTCGGGAGTGGAGGGTGGCTGATTGCTGGTGCCGGTGACATTGAAATCAACCCTCATCCCTGCTGGTAGTGGCCGGGCAGGTTACAGACAATTACATAGTCACCCGCTGCCAGATTGACCGTGATGTTCCTGCTTTGCGAAGGCTGGATATCCTCGGCAGTCGTGATAATGTTGACTGCATCCTCGTTCACTCGTCCCGTCGACTCATCGGTGGGCAGCTGGTCGGCAGGCAGATCGGTTTGGATGAGAAGGAATTCGTGCAGCATGTCATCCCCTCCATTCACGTTATGGAACGTAATCGGCCCTGCCTGGGCGCTATACTGGGAAAAAACGATCTGGAATGACTTTTCCTGCACATCTATTAACCCCAACCAGGAGGATGCTCAGGTTTGATTTGAATGCAGGATATTCGTTTGCATAATTGATCAGAAAAAGCCCGAAGGTCAGTATCAACATGGTAAAGAGAATGACTTCACTGCCAAGAAAAGACCACATCCCCAATTTCTCTTTTTATGCTGGCCCGGAGCAACGTTTGTGCGTTGAGCCGTCGCTCGATCCTCATTTCCTTGCTGTGCATGAGACCGGTCGGTGTGTTCAACTGTTGCTTCACTCATACTCTTCCACCGTTCTCTCTGCGCGGTTTTCCCAAACCCAGCCAATGATGGATGCAAACATCAGCAAAAGTCCCAGGATACTAATACCCCAGGTCCAAACAATCCCTATTGAAAGCATCAAGATCTCGGTTGCCAAAAATAGAGGCCAGAAACTATAAACGGGAATGTACGACTCTTTCTTCATATTTTTATTTGTTGTCCTTCCTCGGCGGTTTGATCGAGCAGCAACCTGAACGACCCCACGATCAATGCCATATAAAGCATGTCGCCCGGCAGCCACATCACCAGCCCGCCAAGCTGCTGGTCGCCAAGCGGCGTTAGCCCCCAGCCCAGGGATGCATTTCCGTAGAATGGGTATAACTGGATGGAGGAAAGCGTCATCAATACCGCAAGTGCCGTGCAGGAAAGCATGGAGGGAAGCAGGTACATGAGCTTAAGCGAGGGAGTCATGCGATCCGCAAGATTCGACTTGAGCACAGGCAGCCAGCCGATCATCCCGGTGGTGATGAACAGCAGATGCTCCAAGATTTGCATCCATCGGCTTGCAACACAATCCATGGCCGCGAACCGCAACGAAACAAAACATACCCGCAAACACGGTTCCATTGAAGGAGGGTGTAAAAGTCATCGCCTCCGACGGCAAACACGTGGGCAATGTCGACCGTCTGCTGGTCGAGCCGAACTCAAGCAGGATGAGCCATTTTGTGATCTCCTAAGGCCTGCTTTTCAAGGAGCACAAGCTGATCCCGGCCAATTGGATCGGGTCTGCTTCCGAAGATGAAGTTCATCTGACGGTGTCTTCCGGCGTCCTGGAGAGATTGCCTGCCTACCGTTCCTAGGAAATATCACACGAAGATAATTTGAGCTTCACCTTTAGAAATGGTAAAGACGGATCGAATGGCTGTTTCCCCGCTATTCGATCCGTCTTTACTTATGGCTTGTCTTACGAGCCGAAGATTAACGTCTCTTGCGGGAGGTTTCGGCCGTCGCTTCCTGACCCTGCGATTGTTGGGCCGACCGGGTTTCATTTTCATCGCGGTTCTGGCCTGCCTGGTCGCTCACACGCAGGTTATTTTGAACATCCTTAACACCGGGAACGCCTTCTGCAACATCCTCTGCAATGCGCTTTTCGCGGCGGCTGTTCACACTTCCCGATAAGGTAACCACGCCGTTGACTACTTCCACCTGGACATCGGTGGCATCGATCTGCCCATGCCAGGTCAAACGGTCGTTGATATCTTCCTGCATTCGATTATCCGATCGCTGATATCCACGGGGTCCTACACCACTATAACGGCCACGATTCCAGGTGCCGGCGTTTCCATACGGCCAGTAATTACCCTGGTAGCCACGCTCGTAATCCTGGTTATATCGGCCATAATTCTGGCCGGAGTTCCGTCCATACTCCTGGCCATAACCACCACGATTAAAGTCATTCTCATAACCGCGACCGTAATTGCGGCCATAGTCCTGACCTGAACCGCGACCATAGTTTTGGCCAGAGTCACGAGCAAATCTCTCGCGATCCCCGTAGGTATACGGTTCGTAACGGTACTCGTAATAGTACCAATCCCAGTCACTATCATTATCTGATTGGCGTCCCTGACGCTCACGATCCCAATCTGCCATAATATATCTCCTTATCACACTACTTTCCAATCAACAGGCGAATGGACGATTCGTCCGTCACCTAAAACTACCATACTGATAATTGATAAGAAGCACAATCAGGTAAATCCCTAAATGAGAGGGGTGAAATACTTCATTCAACAAAAACAAAGATGTAGTAAAAAGCGGGACCGGTCATTCACGTCGGAAAACTTCAGCTTCCTGGCTGGCCAATCTGTGCTGGACGGCAACCATGGCCGCTTCGATGCGATTATGTACGCCAAGCTTGCCAAGAATATTACTGACATGGAACTGAACGGTGGATAAGCTGATGTGTAGCTGATTTGCAATTTTCTGGTTGTTCAGACCCTTCGAAAGCAGATCCAATACTTCCCGCTCCCGCGAAGTAAGGTGTGTGGCGTTGGGTGCAGATATACCCCGGACAAGGACCTGCATCACTTCAGG
>JBLMZU010000354.1:0-3286 GCA_050258995.1 Bacteroidota bacterium | reverse complement strand
CAGCAGCCCGGGTTTGTTGCGACGTCCAACGCCAACGCCGCCAACGGGTCCGGGGGGATTCGGACCGCGGCCAATACCGCCGACAGGTCCGGGGGGATTGGGTCCGCGGCCGATGCCGCCGACGGGTCCGGGAGGGTTCGGTCCGCGGCCGATGCCGCCAACGGGTCCGGGAGGGTTCGGTCCGCGGCCAACACCGCCGACAGGTCCGGGGGGATTTCTTCTACCAGGCATGATCGTTTCTCCTTTGAATGGTTTGTATCATCATCGAGCAGGGTTATTTTTTCGCTGAGGCTGTCTTCTTCGCGGCGGGTTTCTTCTTTGCAGCAACAGTTTTCTTTGCCGCCGGTTTCTTTTTCTTATCCGCGGCCAGTTCCTTTTTGAACTCCCTGACTACCTCAGGAGAGATCTGGGCGCGCTCCACAAGCTGCCCACCGGCATCCACGATCGCCTTGCGAAGATTGGCAACCCACAGGTTCTCCCACAAAAAGAGCGCTGCCGCCGAATTCTTACGGAGCTTGCCGGCCGCGATCTCCAGGTCCTGCTCTGTGAAAAGACTGGTTACATGTTTGCCGATGGGGACGAACATTTCATATGCTGAGGGCTCAAGGTCGTTGAGCTCGAGGGTGCGTGTGCTACCGTCCTTTTCCTTCTGGATAAAGACGATATCCACAAAACGCACGATGCCCTTGTCTGCCAATTCCAGGAGCTCGGGGACGATCTTGCCTGATAACTTGTTGCCCTTGAATTCGACCAGGGCGTATTCCAGTGGAAGGTCGAACATGGTATTTCTCCTTTATTTCAAACTTGTTCTGGGTGGGCGGGCAGTTGCCTGCCCACCCAGAACAATCCGATCAAAAAACGATCAGCCAGCCAGGAGTTTTGCCTTGGCCGCTGCGAATTCTTCGTCCGTCAGCACGCCGCTGGTGTGCAGGCTGGCGAGCTGCTGGAGCTTGGCCGTCAGGTCATCCTGGGCAGGCGCCGCGACTTGCGGCGGAGGCGGGGGCGGCGGAGCATACTGGGGCTGCTGTGCCTGCGCATCGGCCGCACCCTGCTGGTAGGCCTGGTCGTACTGCTGCTGTTGAGCCGCATTCTGCTGGGCATACTTCTGATCCTGGTGGTGGTGGACTGCACCGGCTGTGCCCGCCACCACCGCCGTGCCGACCGCCACGCGGGCGATACTTCTTCCTACTGCTCTTCTTCGCATCATGTTGTCCTCTTTTCTATTCTATTTGGCAGCCGCTTCCGGCTTCGCTTCAACTGCCGGGGTTGTACCGGCTTCCACGCTGGCAATCTTATCCATGGCTTCCACGACCATTTCATGTGGGATGCGGACGTGTATCACCGACCGTCCATTGGCATTCTCGACCGCCTTCACGAAATTGAGCGCCCACAGGTTCTCGAACAGGATCACGGCCGCCGTGCTGTTGGCTTCCAGCTTCTCGCCGATCAGCTCGATGTCTTCGACCTGGATCATGCCGTTGATCTCGGCCTTGAGCGGATCGAAGACGGCTAGGACATTCTTATCAGTTTCCTGCATCTCCTGGTGGGTGACCTTGCCGTCGGCGTCCTTCTTGACGACGATCATGTCGATCACTCGGACGACGTCCCGGTTCACCAGGTCCATGATCGCAGGCAGGATCTCGCCTTTGAACTGGTTGCCTTTGAACTCGAGCGCTACAAAATCTACTGGACCGTATGTCATTGTTTGCCTCTATTCTTTTAAATAATCTAGCTAATTTTGAGATTATCCGGGCTACTCAATGTTGACCTTGAGCCCGCCCATCATACCGGCGACGATGTTGTAGATCCAGGCGATCACTGCACCAGCCAGCGCACCGCCGGCTGCCACAATGAAGGCCTTCAGGAAGATCAGGCCGAAGGTGGTCATGGTGTAGACTGTCCAGTTGCCCAGGTTCATGTCGACGAACCAGGACTGGGCGCCGAAGATCCAGCCCAGCACCCAGTAGTACAGGCCGAACACGAAGGCCCAGAAGGCTGCCAGGACCGCTCCGTATAGGGCAAAAGATCCTACGTTTACTGACTTGATTGTTTTCATTTACTTTGTTCTCCTTTTGTTTGGTTGTATTTGTGTTTGTTATTCGCAAGGATGTAGATATTGGGTTCTTTTTTTCAATCCCCTTCGAGCGTAAAATGACCATCTCATCCACAAATCTATTTAGTCGCTTTACCTGTCGAGGCAGGAGCAGCGAAGCATTCATGATATGCCGTCAGGATCTCGTCCGCGTAGATCAGGATCGTCAAGACCATGGCACCCGGCAGACAGTTCACCACGATGTACCTTGTAGATGGACCAGATCAGATCTCCTGTCTCGGATTCTTTCAACAGGTATCCCAGTGCACCGGCTTTTATGGCAGGGAAGATTTTCTCGTCGCACGCGAAGCTGGTCATCACCAGCACTCTCATGTGCGGCTGCCCGGTGATAATTTGCCGGGTGGCCTCGATGCCATCCATTTTCGGCATCAGCAGGTCCATCAAAATAATATCCGGCTCCAGTTCTTTGGAAAGCCGGACGGCCTCCAGCCCATTCTCTGCCTCGCCGATCACCTGGATATCCTCCGTTTGTGCCAGAAAGGCCTTGAGACCACGGCGGACGATGGTATGGTCGTCGACGATCAAAACACGAATCATAGGGTTTTGGACCTTCCAGCTTCACATGAGCATACTCAAGCGGCTGCCTCAATTTCCTTAGGCTGAGCAGGCTCCTGATTGTTTTCAGTGGTCAATTTGTTTATCCGTTCCTGTAATCCCTGCTTGCCTTTTTCCCATTCCTCCCTGGCCCTGGCTGCCTGGATATCGGTCTGGGTTTTGATATTCGAGCGAAGTTCCTCGCCCGAGCTGGGTGCGAAAAGCAGGGCAATCAACGCGCCAAGGATGGCGCCTAGCAAAAGACTAACAGCGTATTTCATTGGATTTTCTCCTTCATATATCTCATATTCAGCGACCATACAGGTCAAGCCACGATAGACTTCGTCTTATCCTGTTTGTCTGGCTTCACCCCCAGTGGGTGCCAGCGCAAACGATATTGCGTTTTGGCACCCACACTCAAAACAAAACCTTTATCTCACTTCGATGTAGACATAGAACTGGCACAGAACATTGCCGCTCTGCCCTACTTCCCAGACTTCGCCGTAGACACCCGGCGTGAACGGGGCAATCATCGGCACCGAGAAGTTGTAGGTCCAGCCCGGCTCGACCGTGTTCGCCAGGTCATAAATATCCGTGCCCTGGTGCAGGGGCACGTTCGCGGCAGCACCCACATAGCGG
>JBLMZU010000353.1:0-11931 GCA_050258995.1 Bacteroidota bacterium | reverse complement strand
CCTGTCGTATCCATATATCCGCCGATCAGGTAGATACACCCGTTGGCTGATGCATAATAGCGGATCTCCTTTGTCCCAACCGGGAACTCCCATGGCTGGACGTTCTCGTACGCCTGGGCATTTTGGCCGCCGATCGTTGTGTCCGGCTGGCGCAGATAGGTAAACCCGGATGCAACATTTACATTCTCGTGCAAGGATTGACTCTCGCCGACCTGCATGTTCAGCAGCAGGTCTGTAGCTGCCGGGTCATAATTGTAGACTTCATGATCGTAGACACCCTGCCTGACCATGTTTTGTACTTCCGGGGCGATCACAGACACATAAATGAAATTGCGGGCCCCGCCTTCCGAATTATCCAATGGGTACGCGAAAGTCTGGCTGTAAGGGTTCTGGTCGCTGACCTGCATTCCTGTTGGATAACTGATCGCATACTCGCACTGCTGGCTGGTGTGGGTCACCCACCCGGCAGGCAGCATCGATCCGCTTGTTGGAGTGGATACCGGCGTTGTGGGCGCTGCCTGTGGCCCGCTTGCGCCAGGTGCTGGCAGGGATGGAGCCTGACTACAACTTGCGATTACGAACATTACGAAAACAAGGTGGAATGGCCGAATGCGTTTCATTTCAACTCTCCCAGGTGTCAACTTATGAAATAAATTAAGGTGTTGCCCTGTCAATGCCAATCCCAAACGAATTTGGAGAGCCAATTGTTCCCACGGCCACCCTTCATCCACAGATATGGAACGAATGTAAATTCACAGCAGATCATTAAAAGCGAAAAGGCCTGTGCCGTGCAGGACCTGATCGCGATTTCCCACTTTGCTATATTCTGCTAACCGGTCCTTTTCTGTTCCAGAGCGTCTTCCAGCTCCAGGCGCAAGGCAGCCAAAGCCTGATTGACATCCCAGATAAACAGGATCAACGACCCGATCAAGGCCAGTAAACACCCCGCAAATAGACAGACGATCACACCGCCGGCATCCCAGCGGGTCAGGGCTGCAGCAAATAACGTGATGATCAGGCAGGCTGCCAGCAAAAGACTCAGTGAAGCCAGGATGATCGATTTCCGGATGATGTCAGCACGCCGCCATAAAATATGCAGCTGGGCAACCGTTCGTTTCTGTGCGATCGGCTCAGCAAGAGACCATTCGCCGCGCAGAATCCGCGCCCGGTCGATCGCGCGTCCCAGGCGATTCGTCATGCTCAGCAGTAAAAGTCCAACGCCGGAAATGAGGATCACCGGTCCAACAGCGATCTGTAAAACGGGAATGAGTTCAGAGAGGGGTGGAAAAGTCATGGGAAAATTGTGCAATCCTTTCGTGCCTTGATGTGATGGGTTACGCTCGTTCATTTTAGCACCGGTATATTTAAAAAATACAAATGCAAACCTTGGCAGGCTGAAGACGTCGATTATTGTCCTCAATTCTGCAACCAAACTCATATTAATCAACGGCTTCATTTTAGGTATGCTTTGAGATGATCAGGAACGAGAGCTTCCCCTCTGCCGAAACGGAATTGTAATGGACCCCGGGGGGACTTCACCGTCTTGATAGAAGGCCTGGCAAGGGACCAGCCATCAACATTTCTTACTGGAACAACGAAGGATAGCAGGCACTACACCATGCAGCTCATCAACTGGCTTGAGCTCCAACCTCTCCTGGCAGATGTGGATCGCCTGAATGCGCGCCTGCGGGAGGCCCTGCCGGTGCGCAAGGTCTGCCAGTCGCTGGCAGAGATCACCCTGCACGGCTACCCCTGGTCGGGGCGCTCGGACCTGATCCCCTGCTACCATCCCGCCAAAACCTACAAACCCGGGCAGTGGCTTGCATTACCCATCCCCGATCCTCATCAGCTCCATCCGACCGCCTGGCAGGTGGCCCAGGTCAAACAAGCTGAGACAACCGGCAATTCCGTCCAGGGACGATTTCAGGCTCTGACCCTGGATGTAGCGGGGAAGGAAATCCGCCGGTCGGCGGGGCTTGCGGGTGTAGCCTATCAGGAGCCGGGGCTGGCGGGTTATACATCCGACCAGTTGGGGTGGCTGGTGGACTGGGTGGCCGATACCTATGCCGGCGCGCTGCTTTCCACTCTTCGGAAACTGATCCAGAAGGGGCGGATCTTTGGACAGCTTGAGGGGGAGACCTTCCTGCCTGAGCAGATGTTCGCCCTCTCGGTCGAGCGGCTGGATCCCTTCTTTGCCCAACTTTCTCCGGCCCTGCGCTGGATCAGCCTCGAGGAAATCCTGCAAGGCCTGCCCGATCTGTCGCATCTTAAGCGTGAAACGGCCATGGCCCTGGTACGCTCGACATTGAAGGTCAGCCCGTACCGCCCCCTGGGATGCGACCGCTGGACCACTACACAATACTTCGACCAGATGGATCGGGAAGTGCCCGTGGGATTATGTTTGTCGCATAGTCACTTAGGGCGCTTTGCATGGACCCGGCAGGATAAGAAGGATCTGGCCGGCGCCACGTTGGAATCCATGCCGGTGGAGGCCAGGCAGGCACTGGACGCGCTTGGGTTTGAGGAGGAACGATCCGAGGGAGAACCCTCTGTTTGGCAGCCCCCGCAGGAGCGGGTAGCACTTCCTTCGCTGAGCTATCTCCATATTACACAGGCGTGCTTCCCGGTCGCCCATCTCCTGCATGCCTTTGCACCGGATGCCCGGATGGTCTTCGTCCAGTTCAGGGAGGCGGATCACCAGCCTTTCCTGCTGGACCGCGAACACGGCCTGCTTAAGGCAGTCAAGCCGGAGGTGTTGCAGGCTCAATTCCGGGCAGCGGGCCTGCCGGCGGGGACTCACCTATGGCTGGTCTATCAGGGTGATGAAATCTATCGCATTGCCCCACAGCCACTCGCCGTGCCGCGCCAGGTGCCGTGCAAGCGCGCTTCACTCCGGGAGGGAAAACTTCACATCGAGCAGTCTGAGATCCAAATGGAGTACGAATGCGATGCCTCCGTCTTCCAGGCCGACATACCAGTCGAGGCTTTGTTTGCCGCTTTGCGAAGTCCGGCTCTCAGCCTGCGGGAAACTTTGATCTCTGCCATCCAGGAACTCTGCGCGGCTGACCGGCGGAAGGTGGCCAGCCGCGCAGACATCTTCAATGCGGTCTTCCTGCAGCGGCCCTGTTCTCCTCACTCGGTGGCGATCCTATTATATTCGCTGCCCTGTTTTGTACACGTGGAAGGAGATTATTTTCGATATATGCAACACACACCGGCTATGAATATTTGGAAGGGATCCAACCGCGTCACCCAACTCTGGGAGGACCTGGCAGCAGACATTGCCACGCCGGATCCTGTGGTAGAGGCCCAGCCTTCTCCCTGTATTGATTGGGAGCCGGACCAGCCGCTGCTCTCCATCGAAATGCTTCCGCTCTCCGAGATTTCCACTTCGTCCGAGACTGTGGAAACGGAACCAGAACCTCCTCTTCAAGGGTCCGCCTTCGGCGGAATGGAGGAAACGAGGAGAGCGAACGTTACTCTCCTTGAAAGAGTGGGCCTGGAATCGGTGCAGCTGATCAGGCATACGATCGATGCTCTCACAACTCCCCCTGACGAAGACCCGGGGGCAGGCCTTGATCAGGAACACGATTGGGACATGTCAGCCCCCAGTCAGGAGAAAGTGGAAGAGGCTCCTGTGCCTGCCGCTCCCATGCAGGCAGGCCATGCTTTTTATCCGACGATGATACGGGTCTCGATGGAGCCAGACCCGCAGCCTGCCTCCTCGATCGATACACGTCGTATCGCCTATGGCCTCAAAATTCCGTCCCGGCCACTACATAAACGACCTTTCTACCAGCGCATCTTCTTCTGCGTGCGCGGCTGGTTCCATCCGGCTTCCGGGTGATGCAAGAGGCCTTGAACATGGTCCACTCTGAAGACTACAGCCCAGACAGGTTCGAGATCACCGGGCAAGACCTCGACCACCTCGCTGCAATTCTTGTGCGTAGCGGAGTCCCACAGGATCTGAAAACGATGGCGCTTGCGGCCATCAAACGAAGGATGGAAAATGGCCCGGACCCCTGCCCGGCTGTGCCTGCATGCCGGAGACGGAAACCCGCCGTACGGTTCTGGGATCCTGAAGTTGAATGGGAAGTGGGTGAGGCCGTGCTCCTGCTGCACGACCCATTTGGCAACTCGAAGTACGAGCTCTTCGTCGGCGAAGTCATCCACCTGGATGAAGAGGTGGCTGAAATCAAAATAGAGGAACTGCAGGGCAGCAGGACCTGCCTCCGAACACTGCCCGGCTCGCAAAACGCGCAAAAATATGGCACTGTCTCACAAACGTGGCGTGAGATGGTGGCGGAGCTGGCAGGGAATAAACTGCGATCGGCCGATCCGGATGAACTGGCCGAAGGCCTGCTGCTTCAAAATGGTGAACATATTCTCAGCTGCCTGCTGGATGCTCTCCATAGTGATCCGCGCTTTACCGGGCTGGATGGCAAATGGTGTCTCGTGAAGAGGCTGCCGCATGTCGATCCCGAGTCGGTACAGGCCGTCCATCACTTCCTGCTCCAGAACCAGTCGGCCACGTTAAATGAGATCCTGCCTGTCGTCCAGGCCGGTCGTGCAACCGAAGCGTCTCTGATGAAAATAGCGATTCACTTTACATTACAGCATTCGCCGGATCGTTTTGAAAATGCCGGCACACCCGGGCGTCCGTTGTGGAAGGCCCGGCTGCCGGCCCACGACCAGGCCCAGGTCACGCATTTTGCCTTCGACCCTCAAACCTTCGAGATCCTATGCCGTCCCGGCCAGCGTCTAAGTCAAAGGCTGGCCCGCCGCTTGCAGGAGCTCAACCTCTATGCATATGTTGTGACATTCCCCGAGTGGCACCTGCAGCCAGGGCCGTGATCGGACTGCAGAACGAGGTGAAGGCTGATCCATCCAGCAGGGGGACCGATACCCCTGCTCCCCGGTAGAAATCCTTTGGGCCGATCCGAGAAGTGGGGATACTAGGCCCATCGGGGAAGCAGGCTGCCACTCTGCTGCCCACCAAACAAAGTAAATCTCAAGACCTGGCATAGACTATCCACTCGGCCAGTCGCAACCCCTCCTCTGGAGGGGAGACTTGTCCCCAGTGTATGCTATGATTCCGCTCAAGATAAAGGATGCCTTCCAGTGCTGAAGGGATTGGGAGGATGCTTTACATCGTGCCGCCGATACTGCAGTTCGAAAAGTTTACATGTTTGTGAGACAGGCGGCAGAAAATTCCTTATTCTGGAGAAGCAGTGATGACCGAACAGCTGAAAGAACCTCACCCCTTTGTAAGGGCCTTGTCGAACCGGAACTTCCGTCTGCTGTGGATCGGCGGCTCGATCTCGGTGCTGGGTTCCCAGTTCTCGATGATCGCCCTGCCCTGGCTGGTGCTGCAGCTGACCGACGATCCGCAGGCGCTCGGTTTGGTATTGGCCTTCGCAGGTCTGCCGCGCGCCATCTTCATGTTATACGGCGGGGTCATCACCGACCGCTTCTCACCACGCCGGATCCTGCTGATCTGCGACTGGATTAACTTCGTGCTTTCGGGAATGATCGCGGCCCTGGTGTTCACCGGTTTGATGCAGGTCTGGATGATCTACCTCTTCAGCCTGGTCACGGGGGCGATCGCCGGGTTTGTCATCCCAGCTGCAAACAGCATCATTCCCACGCTTCTTCCTGATCGGGATCTGCAGGCAGGCAATTCGATCAGTATGGGAACCATGCAGCTGATGGGCTTTATCGGGCCGGCGGCTGCAGGCGTCATCATTGGCAGTTACACTCGATCCACACAGGGGATCGTCCTGGCCTTTGTGTTCGATGCCCTCACCTTCGCCTTCAGCGCCATCCTGCTGGGACTCATGCGCGGCGTGGTCCGAGAGAATATAACCGGGTCGGCGAAGCAGGTCACGGAGAGCGTCTGGTCTTCCATCAAGGTCGCGGCCCGTTATATCGTCGGGCATGATGGATTGCGCCTGATGTTCATTGTGATGGTTGTCGTCAACTTCCTGTTCACCGGACCCCTGCTGGTGGGCATTCCCGTCCTGGCCGACCAGCGCCTGGCAGAGGGTGCGGCCGCCTTTGGGCTGCTCATGTCCGCGTATGCAGGCGGGAACCTGTTGGGCTATGTGCTCGGCGGCGGGCTTCCCCGGCCGAGCGGACGGATGTTGAGCACCATCATTGTCGCTTTGATCGCCGGTTTTGGGATCGTCCTGGCGGCGTTCGGCTGGATCCTGTCCACCTGGGTGGATTTCGTTTTAATCCTGGCCCTGGGTATCGGCAACGGCTATATCGGCCTGGTCCTGTTCACCTGGATCCAGCAAAGCACGCCCAGGGACATGCTCGGCCGCATCATGAGCATGACCTCCCTGGCGGGGATGGGCCTGATCCCGCTTTCGCAGGCGATCGCCGGCACGGTCAGCAAGTGGAACCTGACCGCCCTGTTTGCCCTGTCTGGCAGCCTGCTCGTGCTGGTTTCCGTCTGGCTCGCCTTCCAGCCCGGCCTGAGGCTGCTGAGCGATCAAATGCTCGAAAGCTCTGTTACGACCGGTTGAGCGGACTCCTTCTTTCAATGGAATTTTTATAGGTACCCGGAAAATTATTCATCAGGTATGCGAGAAATGAGAACAATACTTTGCTTTTTGTTCCTGATCCCGCTCGGATTGTTCCTTTCCGGCTGCGGGACGACCGCCCAACCAGCCGCCACTCCAATGGCGGAGTCGATGAAAGGGTACGAGCTTTACAGCTGGCAGGAGAAAGACCACTGGGAATTCTCCCTGCTCGTCGGAACGAACCGCCAGAAGACGCTTGACGAAATTAAATCTGTCGATACTGTTCTGCCCGAGGTAGACGCGTTAATCGCCAGGCTCGAAAACATTCCATCGGGGCAGTATGTCACCTGGTTGTCCAGCGACACATTGGCCTTTCCGCCCGAAGCCATCATCAAGCAGGTCGAGAAAGCCTGCAGGGAAAAGGGACTGATCTTGAATATCGCCAGGTGAGTTCACCTCAATACCGGATCACAAGAACATATCATGTTGAGAGGCGTTCATTGCCGGAGCGCATCCTTACCATGGCGAATCAGAGACTCTTCGGCCGCGCACGGCTGCTGGCGGTTGCCAGGAAAAACCGTTCCATAACGCATGGGCAGGGACAGGCGGAGAGCCTGTCCTTCTTTTATGACGAATGACACGTGAAATTCACCGGGAATCGTTATATGATTCCTATAGTAGATAGATGTACAGGTAAGTTAGCTTGAATGGGGCCTCGAATGCAGGAAAATTCCTTTTAAAAATATTCTCAGAACCGAGCTTTGGCAGATGGAGGCTCTCCCGTCACACGGGACATTTTGTATGGGTCCAAAAAAAGCGCGTCCTTGCCTGACCAGGTTGAGCGCAGGGCAGGGTCGCCTGTTGAAGGACGGACGTTGACCGGCTTTGCAACTGCAATTCCCAAAAAGGAAGAATAGGAAGGAAGTCATGAAGGTTCTGATCGCCGGTTCTCATGGGATGGTCGGGTCCGCCGTGACCCGCCATTTGATCGGCTGTGGTTATCAGGTCATCCGCCTGGTCAGGCAGGCGCCCGGGGCAGGCGAACTCTGGTGGGATCCGGATGCCGGAAAGATCGACACAGCCGGCCTGGAAGGCCTGGATGGCGTCGTACACCTCGCAACGATGCCCTGGCCGATGCGCTGGACGGAGAAGGCCAAGCAAAAGATTCGGGAAAACCGCCTGATGACGAACCGCCTGTTGGCAAAGGCTTTGGCAGGTTGTACACAAAAACCCGAAGTACTGATCTGTGCTTCGGGGATGGGATATTACCCGTCGTCTGGCGACACGATCCTGATCGAAGATAGCCCGGCCGGAACGAGTTTTGTGGCCAGGCTGCAGCGCGACGGCGAGGCTGTCACTTCCCCTGCGGAAGAGGCCGGGATCCGGGTGGTCCACCTGCGGATCCCGGCGGTGTTGGGTGGACCAGCACTACAGCGTGTGGGATTTCAGGCCGGTGACGGCCAGCAGTGGATGAGCTGGATCGGGCGGGAAGAGCTGGCTTCGATCATTGAGTTTGTCCTATCGCATGAGGACCTGATGGGACCGGTCAACGCGGTCAGCCCAAGTCCATTGCGCAATGCCGATTTTGCCAGGATCTCGACCCAGGCATTGGGGCAAAAGCCGGGAGGTGCCATGCCGGCCTTCATCGTGCGCATGGTGATGGGGGAAATGGGCGAGGAGTTCCTGCTGGCCAGCCGCCGCATCCATCCGTCCAGGCTGCTTGCCGCAGGTTATGTCTTCCGTTTTGCTGACCTGGAAGAGACATTGCGCCATGAGAAGGAAATCTTGAATCAAAGCGAGAAATTTGCCGTTGCCTGAGTGTGAGGTGAAGCGACCATGCAAAATACGATCCTGGTGATCGGGGGAACAGGGATGCTGGGGGCGCCGGTCTCGCATTCCTTGAAAGCCTCCGGGTTTGGTGTGCGGGTCATGACACGTGATCTGCAAAAGGCCCGTGCAATGTTCGACCGCTCCTTTGAGCTGTTCGACGGGGATCCCATGGAGCTCGCCTGCCTGGAGGAAGCGCTGGAAGGCTGCCTAGGAGTCCATGTCAGCCTTCCCAGCGAGGTTGAGCAGCAGGTGGCGGAGTCCGTCGCGAAGGTCGCCGCTCGTCATCCGGTGCAGCGGATCTCCTACATCTCGGGGGCGACCGTTGCCGGGGAGCACCGCTGGTTTGAGATGGCGAACCGGAAGTTCCTGGCAGAACAGGCCATCCGTGAGAGCGGCGTTCCATACACGATCTTCTGTCCCACGTGGGTGATGGAGATCCTGGAGAAGTTCGTGAACCAGGGACGAGCAGCCATTTTCGGAAAACAGCCCCATCCCTATCACTGGGTGGCTGCCGCGGATATCGCCCGGCTGGTGTCCACATCGTACCGGGTGGCGGAGGCGGAGAACAAGCGCTTCATCGTCCTCGGGCCGGAGGCGATTCCCATGCAGGAGGCGCTGAAACGTTACTGTGCGGCTTTCCATCCAGAGATCCGCGAAGTCTCCCGTATGCCTTTCTGGTTTGTGAAGCTGCTGGCCGCGCTCACCCGAAATCGAGAGCTGAAGGATGCCGGTGAGATGATGGCCTATTTCGAAAAGATCGGTGAAGAGAGCAGCAACCCGTCGAGTGATATTTGCATACTGGGCGCGCCGGAGATCACACTGGACCGCTGGCTGGCAATGAAGAAATCGTGAGCATTCCGTGAAAGATCATACTGCCTCCTCGATCACAAAGTCTGCCAGCATCCAGACATATTACACGATCCGGTTCCTCGCTGACCGGGAACGGAGGGGGGATGCTTATCGAGCCTATGCCTATTTCCGCTGGGTGGACGATCTTCTTGACGCCGACTCCGCGTCAGGGCCTGCGCGTCTATCCTTCCTCGAGCGGCAGAAATCCCTGCTCGAGAACTGTCATCAAGGCTGGATGCCCGTGGATGTGAGCTTCCAGGAAAACTTCCTGGTCGAGCTGGTCCGGCACGGCGATACGAGCAGCGGCCTGCAGCTCTATCTCGACAATATGATGCAGGTGATGGAATTCGATGCCAGGCGCCGCGGCAGATTGATCTCAGAGGGGGAACTGAATGAGTATACCCATTGGCTGTCCGTTGCGGTCATGGAAGCCATCCACCACTTCATCGGGCATGACGATGACTCGCCCCACGATGAGACCCGCTACCTGGCCGTCGCAGCAGCCCATATCACCCATATGTTACGGGATACGTTCGATGACATCCAGTTGGGGTATTACAACATCCCGGGCGAAGTCCTGGAGACCCATCACATCGGTCCGCAGGATACGCAGAGCGAGGCGTACCGTGAATGGGTGAGGAGCCGCATCGCCCTGGCCCGCCAGTATTTCAAAGCCGGAAAGCAGTACTTTGCTCGCGTGCAAAACCCGCGCTGCCGCCTGGCCTGTTATGCCTACATCGCCCGCTTCGAGTGGCTGCTGGATACGATCGAGCGGGAGAATTATTTTCTTCGCCCGCAATATCCTGAGAGAAAAAGCACGCGGACCGGATTACTCATGAGCTGGCTTGCACTTTCCACTATGCTCAATCTACGGGGTGCAGGCAGGCGCAGGCCATCACAGGTCACCGCAGCAGGAAATATAAAATGAAAGTACTGATCATCTCTTCCAATACACTGCCGGCGGCGCCATCGGGGCCTGCCTATATCGCCGGGGCCGCCCAAAATGCCGGCCATTCGGTGCGGGGATTCGAATGTTTGTTTGCACAGGATCTCAGGATGGATCTGGCCGGCGTCCTCGATGAATTCCAGCCGGAGGTGGTTGGCATCTCGATACGCCTCGTGTTTGGCGATGAGCTCGATCCCCAGGCACCCTTCGGCACAGGCCACACCGATCTGCGCCCGAGAGTCAAGGAAATTGTCGATATCATCCGCCAATACTCCCGGGCCTTTATTGTTCTGGGTGGCCCTGGCTTTCACTATTACGCCATGGACTGGCTGAACTATCTGGATCTCGATTATGGGATCCGTGGCGAAGGCGAGGAGAGCTTCCCGCTATTTCTTGAACGATTTGAGCAGGGCGGCGATATCGAGACCGTCCCCGGCTGTGTCTTCCGCAGGAACGGACAATTCGGATCTGTCCCGCCTCGTCCCGTGGAACATCTCGATGAGATGCCACTGCCTGCCTATGACGCCTTTGACCTGGAAAGATATATTAAGCAGGGCATCACCCCTGCCATTTTTACCAAGCGGGGCTGCGCCTTCAACTGTACGTTTTGCCCGTACAGCAGGCTGGAAGGAAAGCGCTACCGGCTCAAGTCTCCCGAGCGGGTATTGGCAGAAATCCGGTACATTCAACAGCATGCATCCGGCAGGCGGGTGATGTTCTGTGAGAACAGCTTCAACGTTCCCAGGCAGCATGCGGAGTCCATCTGCCGGCTCCTGGCCTCCAGGGGGGCGGGGATGGAATGGGGTTCGGGCGATCTCAAACCAATCGGAGTCACCGGCGAGTTTTGCCGGCTGATGGCAGATTCGGGCTGCTTTTCTTTGAACCTGGCGATCGAGTCGGCCTCTGCCGCCATGCTCCGGAATATGAGACGCGGCTATACAGTCTGGCAGATCCGGGAGTCCCTGGAGGCACTGAGCCGCTCAGGTCTTCCCTTTGGCGCTTCGCTCCTCTTCGGTGCACCGGGTGAAACACCTGAGACCATCCGTGAAACGCTGCAGGTGCTGGCAGACTATGATATTCCGAACGGGGTGTGGGTCACCATCGGTATCTACCTGTGGACCGATCTGCAGGAAATTACCGCCGATCTTCGTCGAAAGGGGATGCTAAACGAGGCGGACCTGTTCTCGGGCAAAGTGTACTTATCCCCTGTCCTGTCCAGGTCATACATTGAAGAGTTATGTGTTGAGCTGAGGAGCCGGCTTGGATTTGAAGTTCAGGTAAATAATCCTGCCGGTCTATTCATGTCATCGTTATCTTAAATCCAGTCGCAGGATCCACGAAAGGATTTGTGTGACTTTTTGTGTCAGAATTTGGACCCTGACAACGGACGTCTCCTGTATAAATCAAATCATCCAATATAGGTTTCCGCGTGGGCGGATTGATTTTATAAGGAGACAAAATGGCAGTAGAAATTTCCACATTAAAAACAAAATTTGATGACGGACAGCTCTCCAGCTTGCGGGCTGCCGTGAGAGGCGAGGTGATCACCCCCCAGGATGCCGCCTACGATGCGCGGCGCATGGCCTGGAACCTGACCGTCGACCAGCGTCCTGCACTGATCGTTGTACCGCGTTCCCGGGAGGATGTGATCGAAGCCGTATGCTTTGCACAGGAGCAGGGCCTCGAGATCGCTGTGCAGGCCACCGGTCATGGGGTCATCCGACAGGCAAACGACAGTCTGTTGATAGTGACTTCGGAGATGACCGGCGTGCAGGTGGA
>JBLMZU010000352.1:0-4319 GCA_050258995.1 Bacteroidota bacterium | reverse complement strand
TGACCGGTATTCGCATCCCATCTACGATTATGCCTTTCGCATGTGCAGCGATGCAAAACGGGCGGACAGGATCGTTGGGGAGGCGTTCGCCGGGCTTTTGAAACAGTTATCGGGGGGAAAGGAAGCGATCCGGGATCTGCGCTTCCATCTCTACCAAATTACCTACCAGTTGATCGCGGAAGAACAGAGGGATCGCAAGCTGTCCCGGTCGCAGGAGAATTCATTCCAAGAGCAGCAGGATTGCTGGAACGAGCTGACCGTCGAACAGCGGCACATCGTCATCCTGCGCTACCTGGAACGCCTCAGCCGGGCTGAGACGGCGGCCATCATGGGGAAAAAGGCCCACCAGGTAAGGGCCCTCGAATACCGGGCGATCGATATCCTGCTCAAGGCGGTCGATCAGCAGCAATTGATTTAGGTCCTTTTTTTATTTCCAGGTGCTCGCATCGGCCAACTGAGTGCATATACGCAACCCGGCCATTCCCGGGTGAACAGAGCTGTTTTTTGCAGCGAGATGTAGAAGATACCCTACAGTCATCCCGGCCCTGTCCCTTTATAATGATCTGACATTCTCAATCCGTGCACCGCTGCGCGCCTGCATTCCCACCCCTCAATACAGTCTCATACGGATCCAACCCGGACGTATCCCCATGCGTCTCATTCGATATTTTTATCGTTATACATGCTGGATGTTCGGTTACTTTTGAATTCCCCTGGATCAGGAACTTTATGGCAACGACTATTACTCCATCTTCTACCACCACTACCACCTCCCCCACCAGCCGCCCGTGGACCTTTGGCCGGGTGGTTTGGGCGACCCTGGTGTTCTCCTTCGTCATATTTTGCTTCTACCTGGTGTACCGGTTTTACAACGTCTTCTTTGTTCTGTTCATCGCCGTGGTCCTTGGCACGGTCATCCGCCCGATCGCCAGCTGGCTGGCCCAGCGAGGCATCTCCAGGATGGCGAGCGTGATCCTGGTGTACCTGGCGCTGCTGCTCTTCATCGCCGGCTTCCTGTGGCTGCTGTTCCCGGTGATCTCGAAGCAGGGGGGTTCGATGTTGAGCGATCTGCCGGGCTATTACCATACAATGCGGGATTCGCTGTTGCATTCTCCCAACCCCTTCTTCGAGCGACTGGGCGTCATGTTACCGTCCGGGCTGCCGAGATTCCTATCCGTCGCCCGGCCGGGGAACCAGGCTGCACTGAACGGGGCGGAGCTGGCGTTCCAGTATGTGACCATCGCCGCCCGGGTCATCTTCTCCACCATCATCATCCTGGCGCTGACGCTGTACTGGACGCTGGACGGGCCGCGCATCATCCGCTCGCTGCTGCTGCTGATCCCGCAGGACCGTCGCGAGCGGACGGCCGAGCTGGTCTCGGCCATGGAGGCCAGCGTGGGCTACTTCATCGCGGGGCAGGGACTGCTGTGCCTCTCCATAGGCAGCCTGGCCCTGGTGGCCTACCTGCTGATCGGACTGCCCAATGCCTTCGTCCTGGCCCTGGCGGCCGGACTGCTGGAGGCCATCCCGATGGTCGGTCCCGTCCTGGGGGCCGTGCCGGCCAGTCTGGTGGCGCTCTCGATCGGCGTCGACAAATTCATCTGGGTGGTGGTCGCTTCGATCATCATCCAGCAGACGGAGAACATTTTCCTGGTCCCGCGCATCATGCGGCGGACGGTGGGCGTCAACCCGTTCGTCACCCTGCTGTCGATCTTTGCCTTCAGCTCGCTGTTCGGCATGGCGGGAGCCCTGATGGCCATCCCGCTGGCAGCCATCATCCAGATTTTGCTCAACCACTATGTGTTCCAGCCGGTGACCATCGAGCTGGACGTCTCGGAAGGGCGCGATTACTCCAGCCGCCTGCGCTATGAGGCCCAGGATTTCATCCAGGATCTGCGCAAGCAGGCCAGGAATCGGAAAAAAGGGTCCGACGAAAAGATCATCCAGATCGAGCACGTGATGGATGAGATCGAAACCATCACCGAGAACCTGGATACGCTGCTCTCTCAGAACAACAATTCGGAGGCAGGATGACGAAACAGGTCGCGGTCATCGCCGCCGCCATTATGACCACCCTGCTCGGGCTGGTCGCCCTCTGGCAGTTTCGGATCGTGGTCGTATACCTGCTGCTCTCGCTCGTGATCGCCGCCACCTTCCGGCCCATCTCCAGGAGCGAGTCCCGGGTCAACATGCGGACCCGCATCCTGCAGGGGCTGCGGTTTGCCCTCGCCGCGATCGTGGCTGGCATTTTGCTCTTCCTGGTCGGCCGCTTCCTGGTCCACGACTTCCAGCAGCTGACACAGAATCTCTCCGAGCAGAGTGCCTGGGCGCTGCCGTCCTGG
The DNA here is from genome assembly GCA_050258995.1 of Bacteroidota bacterium. Taxonomy (GTDB): domain Bacteria; phylum Chloroflexota; class Anaerolineae; order Anaerolineales; family Villigracilaceae; genus Defluviilinea. The sequence continues at coordinate 1,977 of JBLMZU010000352.1, read as the reverse complement.
CTGCAGAACGGGCCATTTCAACAGTCGCTCGGCAAATGGCTGCCTACCCCCGATAATCTGTTCACCGTAATTATCGGCCAGCCGGGCGCGGCCTTTTCGGCCATCATGGGCTTTACCGAAGGCATCGGCGGTGTGATCAGCGGCCTGGTCATCTCCTTTTTTCTGAGCGTGTACTGGAGCATCAACCAGAACCATTTCGAGCGGTTGTGGCTGTCGCTGCTGCCGGCCGAGAAGCGCAAGCGTGCCCGTTATATATGGCAGAACGTCGAGAAGGAGCTGGGCGCCTATTCCCGCAGTGAGATCATCCAGAGCGTACTGGCGGTCATCCTGCTGGGGCTGGGATACTGGCTGATCGGGTCGCCCTATCCCACCCTGCTGGCGGTGACCGGCGCGATCGCCTGGCTGATCCCGGTGGTGGGCGGCGTGCTGGCCTTGATCCTGCCGCTGGTGCTGGGCCTGCTGGCCAGCCCGCAGCTTGCCCTGTTATCGGTGTTGTATACGGTCGTCATCCTGGCGATCCTGCAGGTCGCCGTGGAGCCGCGCCTGTTCCGCCTGCAGCAGGATAACCCGCTGCTGACCTTCCTGGTCATCATGGCCATGGCAGACGCCTTCGGGCTGCTGGGGATCATCGTGGCCCCCCCCATCTCGGTCATCGTGCAGGTGATATGGCGGCTGCTGGTCAGCGACCGGATCGCGGCCGACACAGAGCCGGTCGTCCAGGTCTCGGACCTGAAGGAGCGCCAGGTCCAGCTCCAGGCCGCGATCGAAAACATTCCCGGCACCCCGCCGCCGGTGGTGATCAGCAGCATGGAGCGCCTGACCGGGCTGCTGGAGAAGGCAGAGCCGCTCCTGCAGACGGAGTATCCGCAGGAGCCACACACCAGGCCCAGGCCGCATAATTTGCCGTCATAAGGGGGAAGGGATCAGGGGCCAAATCCATTCCGAAAATATTTATTCCACACCCTGTTCCGCCCCGCTTCGGGCAGGAAGGAGGCTTCGCAGGCGTAACGGTTGCAGGTCAGGATGTCCTGCAGGCTCATGCCGAGGACTTCATGGGCGATGCGGTATTCGTTGTTGAGGTTGGTCTCCAGCACCTCCGGGTCGTCGGAGTTGATGGTGACTTTGACGCCCAGGTCGAACAACCGCTTGAGGGGATGCTCCTGGATGGTGCGGACCGAGTTGGTCAGGTAGTTGCTCCACGGGTTGACCTCCAGGGTGACACCCGCCTCTCTGACGAGGTCGACCGCCTGCATGTCTTCGATGATGTGGATGCCGTGGCCGATCCGGTCGGGGTGGACAGCCCGGATGGTCTCCACCACAGACGAGGCAGGGGTGTTCTCCCCGGAGTGGACCGTCACCTTGAGGCCCGCCTCCTTCGCCTGAAGCACCGGCCCGGCGAAGTCCTGGATCGGGAACATGTCCTCGGCGTCGGCCAGGTCGATGCCCAGGATGTGGTCGCGGTGGCGGATGGCCCAGTCCACCGTGCGGACGCAGGACTCGGGGCCCAGGCTGCGGGAGGTGATGGCGATGTAGCCGACCGCCATATCCAGCTCGCGCTCGGCGCGTTCCTTGGCCCGCAGCAGCGCCTCCAGGCAGGCATCCCAGTCCAGGTTGTGACCGTGAAAGGCCCAGTCCGGCGAGAAGCGGACTTCGAAGAGGTGGATATTCTGGGCGGCGGCGTCCTCGAACAGCTCCCAGGCAATGCGCTCCACCACCTGCGGCGAGGTGATGCTGTTCTGGAAGATGGCAAAGGCCTCCAGCACCGCCGCCAGGTCGCGCATCTGGTCCAGGACCTTGACATGCCGGTCCAGGGTGACCACATCATAGGCGGGCAGCGCAAGGTTGTACTCGTGGGCTATGTCGATGATGGTCTGGGTGCGGATGCTGCCTTCGAGATGGATGTGGATCTCGGTCTTGGGAAGATCGTTGTACAGGGGGTCGAAGTTTTTCATGGTCGCCTGCCTCGTGGGTGGAGTG
>JBLMZU010000351.1:0-5795 GCA_050258995.1 Bacteroidota bacterium | reverse complement strand
TTTGAATCCTACATCACCCGTGCTCACAAGACCAGGGACATTAATAAGCGGATCGAGTGGAATCAAAAAGCGGTGGACCTGGTCCAGGGTCCATATCTTGGGGAGGTGGATGCCCTATGGGTTCTTCCTGAGCGGGAAAGACTGGGGCAGCTCTACGACTCGGCCCTGGAGGAACTGGCCCAGCTGTATTTGAACGCAAATCGACTGGAACGGTGCCTGGCCGTCAGTCAAATGGCATTGATTCAAAATCGCTACAATGAGCTCATTTATCAGATTGAAATGCGGGCCTATGCTGCCCTGGGGGATCGAGTAGCAATTGTGCACTGTTATCAGGCATGTAAGGCAGCCTTAAAGGAAGGCCTTGGAATATTGCCCTCGCCGGAAACAGAAACACTGTATCAGGATTTAATTGCTTAATAATCGTATCTGAAAATTTGATTGTCCGGGCGTTTGTTTTCCCTTCTTCTTTTTTATAAGTCATTACCTGTCTCCTGTCTTGCGTATAATCAAAATTGAATAGCTTTCCCGGATATGGATCTCCTCCTATAAATCCGGGATAGACAGCAGTTTTTGCAGCCTGTTTTGCAGCCTGGGGGTAGGTAATATAGGGCAAATCAAACAAATACGAAAGAGGTACCACCCGATGAACAACAGCTTCCACCACACACTGAACAGCAGCCTGATCGACCTCCATTCACCCTCTGATGGTGGTAGTGGCACTCGTCGTTCACCGTCCGATGGAGGCAGTGGCACACGCCGTTCTCCTGCTGACGGTTCGGGTGGTACCCGCTAACTCTGTAAAGGAGAGATTTCATGACCATGTTGACTTTAGACGTGTATTCAGGTTCTTCTCTTGGTTACCGCAAGCCTGCCGGGGAAGGCAATGGTCTTCACCGGCTTTTCGCAGCGGCAATCGTAAACAATCAGTTCCGTGAGACCTTGCTTCGTGAGCCGGAGCAGGCCCTGGCAAACGGATACCTTGGCCAGCCCTTTGCGCTGACCGACCAGGAGAAAAAGATCATTCAATCTGCCCGGGCAAAAACATTAACGGACCTCGCTCAAAAAGTGAATCAAGCGCTGAAAACCATTTAAGGAGTGCAAAGAAGCATCAGTCGCATTTACATCATGCCGCACTGATGTCACACCAGGTGACGCGGTGGTAACGGGGGCGCGGTGATGAAGGGAATCACAGTGCCCCGCGTCCGCGTCTTGAGATATCTATGGAGACCTCGCTGAGGAGTTATTTGGGAATCGAAGGAATGCTTGAAAACGGTGTTCAGGCATTTATTGATTTAATGGTTGTGCTTACCTTCGATGGATTAATCCTTGACTGTAAGCGAGGTATTCATCTGCCCTCCATTTTCCCCGGTGAGATCGCCCGCCGGGAATTACGGGATGTCTTTCCAGCCACTGCTGTGGAGAAAATTGAGGGTGCCCTCAAGGTCATCAAACAGACGGGAACTGCCGTGAATCTGGAACTTTCACTGCCGGCCCAGGGCAGTGAATACTGGTTCGATGTGCGCCTGGCGCCTCTATCAGAGACCCAGGCGCTTTTGACTGCCAGGGACGTTACCCGGTACCACGAAACTGAATCCAAGCTGAGGAAGCAGATGCAGCAGCTTTCAGCACTGCGTTCCATCGACATGGCGATCGCCTCGGGTCTCGACCTGAACCTGCTGCTGTCCATGCTGCTGGAGCAGGTCATGGGGCTGCTGGATATCGATGCTGCCTCGGTTCTGCTGCTTAATCCGAAAACAAATATTCTGGAGTTTGTGTCTGGCAGGGGATTTCGAACGAACAGCCTCCGTCATACCCGCTTGAAGCTCGGGGACGGCTGCGCCGGACGGGTGGCCCTCGAGCGCAGATTGATCCACATTCCCGACCTGGAAACCAACAAGGTGGACTTTGGCCGTGCTCCTCTCTTTGTCGCGGAGAACTTCGTTTCCTATCACGGTGTCCCCCTGATCGCAAAGGGACGTGTGCTCGGAGTGCTGGAGATCTTCCAGCGGACGCCTCTCGATCCGGATACCGACTGGCTGAACTTCCTCAAGACCCTTGCCGGACAGGCAGCAATTGCCATTGACAATGCCATCATGTTCCGGGAGCTGCAGATCTCCAATATCGAATTGAACCTTGCCTATGATGTCACGATCGAAGGATTGTCGCGTGCCCTGGATCTTCGCGACAAGGAATCCGAGGAGCACACCAGTCATGTCACCGAGATCACCTTGCTGCTGGCCACTGCGCTCGGGGTGGCGGAGAGCGATCTCGTTCACATCCGCCGGGGAGCCATTCTTCACGACATTGGCAAGGTGGCCATCCCCGACCAGATCCTCTACAAACGCGGCCCCCTGGCGGAGGAGGAGTGGGCGGTGATGCGACGACACCCGGAACTCGCCGTGGAGCTGCTCTCACCGGTTGCCTACCTGTCACCAGCGCTTGATATTCCACACTGGCACCATGAAAAATGGGATGGAACAGGTTACCCCGACGGGTTGGTGGGAGAGCGAATTCCGTTCTCGGCACGGTTGTTCGCATTCGCGGATGTCTACGATGCCCTGACATCCGACCGTCCCTACCGGCCGGCCTGGCGCAGGCAGGATGCCATCCAATATATCGAGAGTCAGTCAGGCCGGCACTTCGATCCCAGGATCATGCCAACATTCATGGGACTGGTGCAAACAGGTGCGATTTAGGAAAATCATTTCCGCTTTGGGCGAACAGACTTTACAGGTTCTCTTGACCCCCTTATGATTATGAATTAAAATCCCTGCCTGCTAGTCATGCCCTCGTAGCTCAGTGGATTAGAGCGCTTGCTTGCGGAGCAATAGGTCGCGTGTTCGAGTCGCGCCGAGGGCGCCTTCTTCAGCCGGGAGCGGAGTTCCGCTCCTTTTTTATTCTCCGGATTGGGAAACATGTCAAAAGGTAAACCACAAATTCTTCTAACCAATGACGATGGGATTCTTTCCCCTGGGCTTTGGGCGGCCGCCGCCGCGCTATCAAAGCTCGGATTTGTCACTGTAACTGCGCCGCGCGATCAGTGCTCTGGCATGGGTCGCAGCCTGCCCAGCACCTCAGATGGGATCATCGAGGAGAAAAAGGTCCAGGTCAATGACCAGGAGTGGACCGTGTATTCTGTGGGCGGCAGCCCGGCCCAGACGGTCCTGTATGGGATCCTGGATGTGTTGAAGCACAAGCCTGATCTTGTCGTTTCGGGCATCAATTACGGCGAGAATGTCGCCACGGGCGTCACCATCTCCGGGACAGTGGGCGCGGCGCTTGAAGGCGCGGCGCTGGGAATCCCCTCGCTGGCCGTTTCGCTTGAGGCGGATCCCAAATATCACCTGTCGTACTCGGAAGATGTCAGCTTTCTGGTGGCGGCAGAATTTACCCTGAAATTTGCCGAATTGCTGCTGCAGGAGAAATTCCCTGCTGACGTCGATGTTCTAAAAGTGGATGTGCCTGCAGATGCCACCATCGATACTCCCTGGCAGTTGACACGTGTTTCCCGTCAGCGTTATTACGAACCCATGGCGACAGAGCGCACCTCCCTGGCGGAGCCGGGGGTGGTCTCCTATCGCCTGGCAAGCCAGCTGGAGGATGAGCCGGAAAACACGGACGTGTATGCCCTGCAGAAGCTGCGCATTATCTCGGTATCGCCCCTCAGCCTGGATCTGTCGTCGCGGGTCAACCTGGGAGAGCTCGAGAAATCCATGCGGGCGGAATAAAATGAAAAGGCGCCGGATTTCCGGCGCCTTTTTGATCTCGATCCAGGTTAATTATTGAAGTGGGGGCTGAATCTGGCTATCAGCTTTTCCTTGGGCATAAAGCCTGTCACCCGCTCCTTGACCTCGCCGCCCTTGAAGAACAGCAGGGTGGGGATGCCCATCACGCCAAATTGCATGACCAGGCCAGGATTTTCATCCGCATCGATCTTCACCACTTTGACCTTGCCATCCCATTCGCCGGCCAGCTGTTTGACCACGGGGTCGAGCATTTTGCAGGGCTGACACCATACCGCGCTAAAATCCACCAAAACCGGCTCGGTGGAGTCTAAAACTTCATTTTTAAATGTATCCTCGGTCACATGCAACATTTCAGCCATTGGAACCTCCAGATTGATAGACGCAATTATAACAAGCTGTCTTACGTTGACGTTGCATATCTCCCATGTTAGAATGCAGTCCGCTTTCGTGATGGGCGCGTAGCTCAACGGCAGAGCAGTGGCCTTTTAAGCCATTGGTTGTGGATTCGAATTCCACCGCGCTCACTCAAAAATACCCTGTTTTTCAGGGTATTTTTGCAAAATGATGCACTAACAAAACATCAGGTATGCCAAAAGTATGCCAATGGCAAAAAGACTTCATCCCTATGTATAACAATGCTCTGCAACGCGGGGAAACACCATCAGAAAAAGCTGAACAAATTAGACAAGCGCGGCAGCGAGCCGCTCAATACGTGCTGGATTATCTCTCAACTCATCCCTGTGTGGAATGTGGAGAAAGCGACCCGGTTGTTTTAGAGTTTGACCACGTAAGAGGAAAGAAGAGTCTTACAATCTCTCAGATGATTAGGAACATGTATTCATTCGATAACATCCAAAAAGAAATAGATAAGTGTGACGTGCTTTGCGCTAATTGTCACCGTGAAAAAACAAGGAAACAATTAGGTTGGCGCGATAGGAGTAAACGCTAATAGTTTTTGAGAAAAGGCTGTGTAAAAATGTATACCTACAACAGTCAAGATAGAATAGTTTGTAATAAATGCGGTATTCCGAAACCACCCGATGCTTTTTACATTGCTGACAAGCATACTGGCAGAAGGCGCGGGACTTGTATCAATTGTTTGTCACACAAAAACGGCGCTCCTCCGCCTCAGCCTCCAGCTATAGTAAAGACTTGTACCAAGTGTGGAGTTGAAAAGCCTGTTGAGGAATTCCCCTATAAGAATCGACTCTTGGGTAAACGACATTCCGTTTGTAGTGATTGTAGTGCCAAGCGAGCAAATGAATGGTATTACGATAATCGGGAACGTCACATAAGTAATGTCAACCAAATGAGAACTGACAGTAGGGAAGCTGCTAGAAATTATGTTGCTGAGTACCTGCTGACTCATCCATGTGTTGATTGTGGAGAGAGTAATCCTAACATGCTCGAATTTGACCATCAGAGCGATAAAGATTTTAGCGTTACTCAAATGATATACAAAGGCTTTTCTGTAGCTCATATAGCAGCAGAGATAAGTAAGTGTAAGGTTCGTTGCGCTAATTGTCATCGTAGGAAAACGGCATCAGAAAGAGGATGGTTTAGGGGTAGGTAACGCTACCCCCTATGTCTAAAAATCGCTCTGAAGCGTTCCTAGTGGCAAATTGGTAAAAAAAAGAATGGGGGAGACCCATTCTAAAATTTGTGTCAACTATAATACGTTCACTCACCCGCCTAGCGAATTCACCAGAAAAAATACCTCCTACCACCAACGGCTTTGAAAGCCATTGGTTGAGAGTTCGAATCTCTCCGCGCTCACTGGCTATTCGGTTGTTAAGGTGCTGGCCTAAACTGAGTTACATTGATGGCCGGATCCTCCTCTCGAGGAGGATTTTTTTATCCAATAATTGTGTTCTGTAGGTCAGGCTGCAAGCCTGACATTTCTTTTGAAGAAGGATGTCCGTTTTATGGAAGAGAATATTTTAAGTATATCGTTGTTTTGATAACTGAACACACGTGCTATAATCGCAACCGGAACAGTCGCGTTCCATTTGGCAGTTTTCTGTTCCAGCTGTCAGCCTTCCTAAAGAA